>NZ_JBFULS010000063.1:0-30113 GCF_054049775.1 Methylobacterium sp. P5_C11
GTGGGTAGCGCCTCGGGCGGGACCGGAGCCGTCGCGGCCGCGGCGGCTGCGGCCAGCACCGCCGACACCGCCTCGAACGCCGCGGCCATCGCGTCCGACTCGGCCCGCAACGCCTCCTCCAACGCCATCGCGGCGAGCAAGGGGGGCGCCTCGTCGAGCGCGCCGGTCTCAGCTTCGAAGGAGACGATGGTCCCGCTCTCGGCCTTCGCGCGGATCGAGCCGGGCAGCGCCCCCGTGCAGGTGAGCCACCAGGGCCTGTTCGTGGCGACCACGATCTCGTTCAACCTCGCCCCGGGCAAGAGCCTGTCGGACGCCACCGACGCGATCGACCGGGCGATGGCCTCCCTGCAGCTGCCCGCCACGATCCACGGCGAGTATGCGGGTGCGGCCAAGAACTACGTCGCCTCCGCGTCGCGCCAGCCGCTCCTGATCCTGGCGGCGATCCTGGCGGTCTACGCGGTGCTCGGCGTTCTCTACGAGAGCTTCGTGCACCCGCTCACGATCCTCTCCACCCTCCCCTCGGCCGGCGTCGGCGCGGTTCTGGCCCTGCTGGTGACCGGGACCGACTTCACCATCATCGCGCTGATCGCCGTGTTCCTGCTCATCGGCATCGTGAAGAAGAACGCGATCATGATGATCGACGTGGCGATCGACGCCGAGCGGACCCGCGGCGCGAATCCCGTGGACGCGATCCGCGAGGCCTGTCTCCTGCGCTTCCGGCCGATCATGATGACGACGCTGGCCGCCATGCTCGGCGCCGTGCCGCTGATCCTGGCCAACGGCGAGGGCGCGGAGCTGCGCCGCCCCCTGGGCATCGCCATCGTCGGCGGGCTGATTGTGAGCCAGATCCTGACCCTCTACACCACCCCCGTCGTCTACCTCACCCTCGATCGCCTCCGGCACAGGGTGCTCAACCGGCGCAGGCGCGCCGGACGGGGCGGAGAAGCGGCACTGCCGGCCGGAGAGTGATGGTTAAGGTTTCACGTGAAACAGCGGCGGCTCCGGTCGCGGGTGCGGGTTTGTCCCAGCATGCCCCTCATCCTGAGGGGCTGCGCAGCAGCCTCGAAGGAGAGCTCCAGGGATCGCGCGGCCGGCTGGAGGGCTCCGTCGACGCCTCCGCTGCGCTCCGTCACCTCAGGATGAGGGCGCGGGTGGGCATGACGCCTGCTTCCATTGGACCGTTGAGCCACGAACCTGCCGCTGCCGATCGGCGGCCCCGCACCCTCGCCGCCCTCCTCCTCGCCGCGCCCCTCCTCGCCGGCTGCGTGGTCGGACCCGACTATGCCCGACCCTCGGTGGAGACGCCCTTCGCCTACAGGCAGGGCGGCGTCCGGGAGGACAGCCCAGCCTCCGTCGCCGCGCGCCGGAAGGGCTGGCGCGAGGCCCGGCCCAACGATGCGGCCGAGCGGGGCGACTGGTGGCGGGTCTTTCGCGATCCGACCCTGGACCGGCTGATCCGCCTCGTCGACGTCGACAACCAGTCCCTCCGGCAGGCGGTGGCGAATTACCGGCAGGCGCGGGCGCTGGTCGCCTCCGCCCAGGCCGCCCTGTACCCGACGGTGATCGGGGCGCCGAGCATCACCCGGACCGGCAGCGGCACCACCACCCGCACCAACGTGTCGCTGCTCGGTCAGGCGAGCTGGGAACTCGACCTGTTCGGTGGCACCCGCCGCACCATCGAGAGCGAGGCGGCCCTGGCGCAATCCGACGCCGCCACCCTCGCGCTGACCCGCCTGACCATCCAGGCGGAAGTGGCGGCCGATTACCTGACCGTGCGCTACGCCGATGCGCTCCAGAAGGTGCTCGACGAGAACGTCGCGAACTTCAAGAAGACGCTTGCGATCACCGAGAACCAATACGCCGCCGGCGTGGCGGCCCGCTCCGACGTGATCACGGCGCAGACCCAGGTCCAGACCATCGAGGCCCAGGCCATCGCGGTGCGCCTGACCCGGGTGCAGTACGTGAACGCCATCGCCACCCTGATCGGGCGGCCGCCCTCCGAGGTGTCGGTCCCGGTGGCCGGCATCCCGCGCAATCCGCCCGGCGTGCCGGTTGGGATCCCCAGCGACCTGCTGGAGCGGCGGCCGGACGTCGCCCAGGCCGAGCGCCTCGTCCAGGCGCAGAGCGAGCGCATCGGCGTGGCGGTGGCGGCCTTCTTCCCCACCGTGACGATCTCGGCCCAGGGCGGCATCTCCGGGGCGACCCGAAACGGCCTGCTCTCGGCCGCCAACCAAGTCTGGTCGGTGGCCGCATCGGGCAGCGAGGTCCTGTTCGACGGCGGCGCGCGCACGGCGGCCCTGCGCTCAGCGGAAGCCGGCTACGACGCCGCGGTGGCCAATTACCGGCAGGTGGTGCTCGCCGCCTTCGCGGAGGTCGAGAACCAGATGGCGGCGCTGCGCATCCTGGGCCAGCAGCAGGGGGCGCAGGACACGGCCGTGGACCTGTCCCGCAAGGCCGTCGAGATCACGCTCAACGAATACAGGGCCGGCACGCAGAACTTCACCACGGTGGTGACCGCGCAGGGATTGCTCGTGACCAACGAGATCAACGCCCTCCAGGTACGCTTGAGCCGCTTCACCGCGGCGGTGACGTTGATCCGGGCACTCGGCGGCGGCTGGGACGTGCGCTCCCTGCCGAGCGATTCCGAGCTGAAGGGTCCGAGCCTGCCGATCGACCAGGGCGGTCAGGCGGTCCGCCCCGACGAGTAGGCTGCTGCGATCCTCCCGCCGGTCCGAGCGGCGGCCTTGCGCACGCGATCGTCCGGTGAAGGCTGCCGCACACCTTGCACCGGCGCGTGCGCAGCGACGTGATCCAGGGGGCGTGCCGGTCATGCCGTGCGCTGAGGACGACGGGCCCATGGGTCCGGGGTTCGCGCGCGTGGGTATGCATGCGGGGCGCCCGGTCCTAGGATCGGCACGGCACAGCCTCATCGGCGCCGGAACGGGCTTCGCTGCGGCGGGTTGTCAGGCCGGTTTGCTGCAGCGCAGCCAGACGGGAGTCAGGGATGGCCGGGCCGACGACAGCTCTCAAGGATGACGCGGCCTGCGGTACGCAGCCCGCCCCCCCCTGCACGCTGGTGATCTTCGGGGCGGGCGGAGACCTGACCAAGCGCCTGCTGATGCCGTCGCTCTACAACCTCGCGGGCGCGGGATTGCTGCCGGAGGGCTTCTCGATCCTGGGCGTCGACCACGGCGACGGTACCGACGAAACCCTGCGCGACACCCTCACCCAGACCCTGGAGGCGTTCAGCAAGGATCCGACCTCCGAGTTCCACGCCGATCACATCGACGCGAAGAGCTGGGGCTTCATCCGGGAGCGACTGTACTACCTCAAGGGCGATTTCGAGAAGCCCGAGACCTTCGAGGCCGTCAAGCAGCGGGTGAACGGCAGCGCGGTGTTCTACTGCGCGGTGGCGGCCCGCTTCTTCGGCACCATCGTGGACGGGCTCGGGCAGGCGGGCCTGCTCAAGCAGGCGGAGAACCAGTTCCGCCGGGTTGTGATCGAGAAGCCGTTCGGCTCGGACCTCGCTTCGGCCCGGGACCTCAACGCGCGCATCCTCCGCCAAGGCGACGAGAGCCAATTCTACCGGATCGACCACTTTCTCGGTAAGGAGACGGTCCAGTCGATCATGGCGTTCCGCTTCGCCAACGGCCTGCTGGAGCCGGTCTGGCGGCGGGAATACATCGACAGCATCCAGATCACCGCCGCCGAGACGGTCGGCGTCGAGGAGCGCGGCGGCTTCTACGAGCCCACCGGGGCGCTGCGCGACATGGTGCCGAACCACATGTTCCAGCTGCTCTGCATGGTCGCCATGGAGCCGCCGAACTCCTTCGACGCGGAGGCCGTGCGCACCGAGAAGGCCAAGCTCGCCGAGGCCGTGCGGCCGATCCCGCCCGAGGACGCGGTGCGCGGCCAGTACACGGCCGGCACCTCGGAGGGACGCGACGTGCCCGCCTACCGGGACGAGCCGCACGTGGCGAAGGACTCGGTCACCGAGACCTACATCGCCCTGAAGCTCCACATCGAGAACTGGCGCTGGGCCGGGGTGCCGTTCTACGTCCGCACCGGCAAGCGCATGACCGGCCGGCGCACCGAGATCGCGGTGCTGTTCAAGCCGGCACCGTTCAAGATGTTCGCCGATACGCCCAACGCCGATCTCGGCCCGACCGTGATGCGGATCCTGGTCGATCCGGACCATGGGGTCAGCACGGAGTTCAACGTGAAGGTGCCCGGGCCGCAGATGAAGATCGGCCGGGTACGCTCCGGCTTCCGCTACAAGGACTTCTTCGCCGACACGCCGAATGTCGGCTACGAGACGCTGCTCTACGATTGCATGACCGGCGACGCGACGCTGTTCCAGCGCGCCGACAACATCGAGGCCGGCTGGAGCGCGGTGGATCCCCTGCTCAAGGGCTGGCCGCAGCCGGGGGTGGCGTTCTACCCGGCCGGAAGCGCCGGCCCAACGGAGGCCGACGACCTCCTGGCCCGGGACGGCCGCCACTGGCTGGGCCTCGACGGCGAGACCGACTGAACGATCCGGCCCGGGGCGCGGGAACGCCGTTCAGCGCCGCTTGAACGGCAGCATCGCCGCCACGGCCAGCGCGTCGACCCGGTTGTTCAGCGGGTCGCTGGCATGGCCCTTCACCCAATGCCATGCCACCTCGTGGCGCTCCCGGGCGGCGTCGACGCGCCGCCAGAGGTCCTCGTTCTTGACGGGCTTCTTGTCGGCGGTCCGCCAGCCTCGCGCCTTCCAGTTGTGGATCCAGCCGGTGATGCCCTGGCGCAGGTACTGCGAGTCCGTGAACAGGTCGACCCGGCAGGGGCGCTTCAGGGCCTCGAGCGCCTCGATCGCCGCCAGGATCTCCATCCGGTTGTTGGTGGTGTGGGCCTCGCCCCCGGAGAGTTCCTTCCGGGTGTCGCCGAAGATTAGGATCGCCCCCCAGCCGCCGGGACCCGGATTTCCCGAGCAGGCGCCGTCGGTGTAGATCTTGACCCGCGTCGGCTCGGAGGCCGCCTCGGTCGTCTCGGTGCTCATCCGGTCATCAACCCTGGCGGCCGTAATCCCGCGCGTCCCGCGCCTGCCGGTGAAAGGCGAGCCGGCGATCGAATTCCCGTGGGTCCTTCGGCCTGACCAGGGCGCCGGGAGGCACGTTCAGCCAGTCGACCAGCCGGGTCAGCATGAAGCGCAGAGCGGCGCCGCGGCACAGGATCGGCAGCGCCGCGACCTCGGCGGTCTCCAGGGGCCGCACCGCCTCGTAGCCGGCGATCAGCGCCGCCGCCCTGTCCCGGTGGAAGGGACCGTCGGGGTCGAAGCACCACGCGTTGAGGCAGACCGCGAGGTCGTACGCGAAGGCGTCGGTGCAGGCGAAGTAGAAATCGATCAGGCCCGACAGGGCGTCGCCGATGAAGAACACGTTGTCGGTGAAGAGATCCGCGTGGATCACCCCGCCCGGCAGGTTCCGGGGCCAGTGCGCCTCTAGGACGGCGAGGTCGGCCCGGGTCCGTTCGACGAGGCCGGGGGCGACCGAGTCGGCCTGAGCCTCGGCCTGCGCGAACAGCGGCCGCCATGCGGCGACCGAGAGGCTGTTGTCCCGCACCATCGGAAAATCCCGGCCGGCGGCGTGCAGCTCGGCCAGCGCCCGGCCGAGTTCCCGGCAATGCTCCGCGCCCGGCGCCTTGACCGAGACGCCCTCCAGGAAGCTCACGATGGCGGCGGGCCGGCCGCAGAGCTGTCCGAGGGCCTGGCCGGTCCGGTCCCGCACCGGTTGCGGGCAGGCGAGGCCGCGGGCCGAGAGATGCTCCATCAGGCCGATGAAGAACGGCAGGTCCTGCTCGCGGACCCGCTTCTCGTAGAGGGTCAGGATGTAGGCGCCGTCGGTGGTGTGCAGGAAGAAGTTCGAGTTCTCGACCCCTTCGGCGATGCCCTTGTAGGAGAGCAGGCCGCCGATCGCGTAGGCGGACAGGAACTCAGCGAGCGCCGCGTCGGATACCTCGGTGTAGACGGCCACGTATGCGCGCTCTGAATGTCGGAACTTCGATAAGGCGAGGGGCGCCGCAGCGCCCCCGCACAGACCCTGCCGGGCCTCGAGGCCGAGCGGCCCCGCAGGCTGCGCGGTCCGAAACTGCCTATTCGGCGGCCTCGCTGCGCAGCTCCCGCGGCAGCGGGAAGACCATGTCCTCGATCACCGTCGAGACCGTGTCGACGACGACGTCGTAGCGGGCCGCGAAGGCGTCGATGATCTCCTCGACCAGCACCTCGGGGGCCGAGGCGCCGGCGGTCAAGCCGAGCTTGCGGATGCCCTCGAAGGCCGGCCAGTCGATCTCCTCGGCGCGGAGCACCAGACGGGTGATCGGGCAGCCGACGCGCTCGGCGACCTCGCGCAGGCGCTGCGAGTTCGAGGAGTTCGAGGACCCGACGACGATCAGGGCGTCCACCAGCGGCGCCACCTGCTTCACCGCCTCCTGGCGATTCGTGGTGGCGTAGCAGATGTCGTCCTTATGCGGCCCGGTGATGGTCGGGAACTTCTTCTTGAGGGCGTCGACGATGTGCCGGGTGTCGTCCACCGACAGGGTCGTCTGGGTGACCCAGGCGAGGTTGTCGGGGTTGTCGGGGGTCAGGGCCGCGATCTGGTCGAGGTCCTCCACCAGGGTGATCGAGCCCTTGGGCAGCTGGCCCATGGTGCCGACGACCTCCGGATGGCCGGAATGGCCGACCAGCAGCACGTGGCGGCCGCGCTTGTGGTGGATCTCGGCCTCGCGGTGGACCTTGGTGACCAGCGGACAGGTGGCGTCGATGGTGGTCAGGCCGCGCGAATCGGCATTGGCCGGCACGGTCTTGGCGACGCCGTGGGCGGAGAAGATCACCGGGGCGCCGCCGTCCGGCACCTCGTCGAGTTCGCGGACGAACACGGCGCCCTTCCGCTTCAGGCTCTCCACGACGTACTTGTTGTGCACGATCTCGTGGCGGACGTAGACGGGCGGCCCATAGATGGCGAGAGCTCGCTCCACGACGTCGATGGCCCGCACCACGCCGGCGCAGAAGCCGCGCGGGGCGCAGAGCAGGATCTCCAGCGGCGGCTTGCCGGCGGTGCCCGGGACGGGCTCGGGGGTCGCGATATCGGCGGTCATGGGGGCGATGTGGCGAGGGCGGGGTACTCCTGTCAACAGGAGTGACCCACGAACCGGGCAGGAAGAGGGACGCGGCGGCGCCCTGTAGCACGATTGCCGCGGGACTTGGACCCCGCCGCCTTAAAGGCGCCGGAGGCTGGTGACCGCACCGAAGCTGGTGGCCCGGATCCGGGAGACGGCCTCCGCCAGCGGCTCGGCCGCCACCGCCATGTGGTGGCCGTTGGCATGGATGAGCGTCTCGGAATCGCGCATCAGACCGACATGGCCGCGCCAGAACACGAGGTCGCCCCGGCGCAGGCATGCGAGGTCGAGGGGCAAGGCCTGCCCGAGAGCCGCCTCCTGCATGTCGGCGTCGCGGGGGCAGGGCAGCCCCGCCGCGTCCAGGCAGAGCTGCACCAGGCCGGAGCAGTCGAGCCCGAGGCTCGTGCGCCCACCCCACAGATAGGGCGTCCCGGCCAGCCGCACGGCCGTGGCCACGTAGTCCGGTTCGTGGGTCGCCACGGGCGAACAATGCGCGGCGAACACGTAGCCCCCCGGGGTCTCCAGATACGCGCCCGACGCGCCTGTCGCCACGAGGCGGGCGCCGAGGCTGAGGTGGCCGCGGACCGGTCGTTTCAAGTCCGGCTCGGGATACAGGAAGGTGCGCAGGGCCGTGACCCGGTGCGTCGGCTCCGGCTCGGCCGGGCCGAGGCAGGCGGCTGGCAGGTAGCCGACATAGCCGTCGCGGACGAGCTGCACGAAGGCGAAGCCCTCGGTCTCGTCGTACAGATCGACCGCGTCGCCGAGGAGCGCCTCGGTGTCGAGCCCGGCCTGGGGGGACGGAGCCCGGCGCAGGGGGGCGGCGGGTGCCGTGACCCGGCGCGGCGTCGCGGCCACGTAACGGGCCGCCGTGACGCGATCCCGCAGGCCGAGAGCGGCGACCTCCGGGCGGGCCGGGGTGAGGCGGGGATCGAGGGTGTCTGTCATCGGGTCACGGTATCACGGCGGGCCTTAACGTCGGCGGGTGACCGCGCTGCGGCCGAGCCCCACAGGCAGCTCTCTGCGCTTCTATGTCGCACCGCGCGTGAGTTCGGACGGATTCTGCCGCCGGATTGATCGCGTGCTTCGGTCCGCCCTTGGGATGCTCCTTGCGGCACTGCCCAACGCCGCGTCATCCGCCCCCAGGCATGTGCCCGAGACGGCGCTCACAGGTTTTTGATGCACTGCACAACTGTCCTGGAAGGCGCTATGTCTGTCGGATGAAGACCGCGAGTCGCCCCGTGAAGAAGACACAGAAGAGCTTCGCCGACCTGCCGCCGATCCGCGTCCGCCGCGAGCCGCCGACGGTGAACGAGGCGGTCGCCGCCGCGCAGGATCTCGCCGACGATGTCGAGCAGCAGGTCGAGATCGCCGCCGGCCTGATGGGCCTGCCGGCCGACGAGGTCCGCCCGCACGTTCTGGCGGCCAAGAAGGCCAAGCCGGAGCGCGTCCCCGAGCGGATCCTGACCCAGGCGAGCCCGAGCCGGGCGCTCCGCACCGTGGTGGTCGAGCGCCGCACCCGCCCGACCGTGGTGATCGAGCGGCGCAGCCGCCCCCTCGATCCACGCCGCTGAGCGCCCGTCAGGGAGACCGCGTCACCATGGCAGCGTCTCGCCGCGGTAGTCGAGGTAGTGGGCGCCCGGCCGGCCGAGCTGCGCCCCGATCACGTCGGCGAGGCCTGTGACGCTGGTCGCCACGTCGATGTCGGCCTCCGCGCCGCCCATCTCGGTACGCACCCAGCCCGGATGCAGGATCAGCACGGAGACGTTCTCCGCCCGGTGCCGGATCTCGAAGCTGCGCGCCAGGGTGTTCAGCGCCGCCTTGCTGGCCCGGTAGGTCTCCCAGCCGCCGGTCTCGTTCAGGCTGACGCTGCCGAGGATCGAACTCATCAGGGCGATGCTGCCGCCGGGGGCGAGGCGGTCGCGGAAAGCCTCGGCGAAGCGGATCGGGCTGATCGCGTTGGTGAGGTAGACCTGCGCGGCGATCGCGCGGGGCACCGCGTGCGCCGGGTCGTGCGCCTGCGTGGCGATGCCGGCCACCACGAAGATCAGCGCGAAACGCTCGGAGGCCAGCCGCTCGTGCAGGGCGGCGACGCCGGGATCGTCGTCGATGTCGGCGGTCTCGACGCGCAGGGCCTCCGAACCCAGGCGGGCGAGAGCCGGGGACGGCGTGCGCTGGGTGGCAGTGACCCGCCAGCCGCGGGCCAGGAAGGTCTCGACGAGGCCGAGCCCCAGGCCGCGGGAGGCTCCGACGATCAGCGCGTGCTTCTGCGATTGGGTCATGATGGGTCTCCGGGATCGGCCGGATAAAGTCTGATCGGATCCGGAGGTTTCGTGTCCGGGTTGAGTCCCGAACGGTCAGAGTCCGGGGTTCGAACGTGCCCCGCACGACCCGGCCCGGATCCGCGTCGGGTGGTTTCGAGACCGTCCGCTTTCGGAACGGAAGCGCGGGACGAGGCTGCTGGCCGCCTGCAGAGGCCGGTCCGGAGAAGCAGGTTGGCCTGACGGGGATTGACGGATCGACCGCGCCTTTGTACCGAACGGTACAAACTGATTCAGAAAGGCGATCTGATGTCCCGTCCTCCGCTTCCACCGTTCACCGAAGAGTCGGCGATTGAGAAGGTGCGCCTTGCCGAGGACGGCTGGAACACGCGCGACGCGGCCAAGGTCGCGTTGGCCTACACGCACGACACGCGCTGGCGGAACCGGGTCGAATTCGTGACGAATCGGGAGGAGGCGCAGGCCTTCCTCACGCGCAAATGGAACAAGGAGCACGAATACAGGCTGGTCAAGGAGCTGTGGGCCTTCACCGGCAACCGTATCGCGGTGCGCTATGCCTATGAGTATCGCGACGACAGCGGACACTGGTTCCGCGCCTACGGCAATGAGAACTGGGAATTCGCTGACGACGGATTGATGGCGCACCGCCATGCCAGCATCAACGAGATGCCGATCACCGAAGCGGAGCGCAAATACCGTTGGCCGCTTGGCCGCCGACCCGACGATCACCCCTCGCTCAGCGACCTCGGTCTTTGAGCGCGAAGCGGGTCCTGACGGAGCGTGCCGGCGCCGTGCCGGCACTGGCGGAAGCGTTCCGCGAGCACGGGTTCGAGGGCGCGAGCCTGTCGGTGCTGTCGAAGGCGACCGGGCTCGGCAAGGGCAGCCTCTACAACTTCTTCCCGGGCGGGAAGGAAGAGATGATGGAGGCGGTCCTTGCCGACATCGATTCCTGGTTTGCGACGGCGATCTTCTCGCCGCTGGAGCAGGCACAGGATCCGGCAGCGGCCGTCACGTCCATGATCGACGACGTGACGGCCTACTTCCGGTCCGGCCGAAGGGTCTGCCTCGTCGGCTGCATCGGTCTGAATGCCTCCGGCGCGGTTTTTGCGGTTCGGACAAGGCGTTACTTCGCGCGCTGGATATCGGCGCTGGCCCACTGCCTCGAAGCCGGGGGCATTCCCAAATCACTGGCCGTGCAGCTCGCGGAGGAGGCGGTGTCGGGGATACAGGGCGCGATCGTGTTGGCGCGAGCCTTGGGAGAGGAAGAGGCCTTTCTCCGGGTCGTTCACCGACAGCATTCGACCCTGCTCGGCGCGATCGCTCGTCATAGCGCAGGCCGATGAATGACGCCGCTTCGCCAAAAAAGCGTCCTGCATCCGAACGTCCGGTTCCAGGCCGCCCGGATGCAGTCCGGACCAGCGGGGTTGGGTCGGAGGCAGCCACCGGTACGGTCGAGCGGACCGCGCTTTGACCGCAAATTCAATCAATCGGCGGTCTGCACCGACCACGTGGCGTGGCGGATACCGGGCATGCGGGCCAGCTCGTTGGTCACGGCGTCGAGTTCCTCCGCCTTCACGGCGCTGGCCGTGAGCGTCGCCACCACGTCGACCGCGGTCTCGCCCCGCTCCTCGATCTCGACGCTGCCGACCGGGTAGTTCGCCGCCTCCAGACGCTCCACCAGCATGTCCTGGGCCGGCCCGGCCTCGCCGGGCGCCGTGGTCACCTGGACCTCGTAGGTCGCCTCCGTGGCGGATTCGCGGATCGGCGCGCGGTTGATGGCGTTCACCAGGGGCCGGAGGGCGGTGTTGCAGGCCAGCACCGTCACCATCACGAACACCGCCTCCAGGGGCAGGTCCGCACCGCAGAAGGCCCCGACGGCGGCCGAGCACCACAGGGTGGCAGCCGTGTTGAGGCCGCGGACGTTCATGCCCTCCTTCATGATCACGCCGGCGCCGAGGAAGCCGATGCCGGAGATCACGTAGGCTACCGTGCGGACGCCCCCGTCCGGACCGGTGAGCCGCATGCCGAGATCGACGAAGGCGCTGGCCCCCACCGCGACGAGCACCGCCGTGCGCAGGCCCGCGGTGCGCTGCCGGTACTGGCGTTCGGCCCCGATGATCGTGCCGAGCACGAAGGCCACGAGCAGGCCGATGGCGGATTTCACTTCTTCGGGCAGGGCGGCGTAGCTGGTCATCCGCGACCTCATGGGAGCGGGGAGGTGACGAAACCGTGACACCATGGACCGGCCCCGATCCGAAAGGGCATCCGAACCGGGATTGACGGCCGCACCGGGCAGCGGGCACACCGGCAAGAGCCTGAGGATCCCTTAAGAATTCGGGACCCGGCCGAGGAGACGTGCAGGATGCAGGACGCGGCCCCGGACATGGCCCACCACCCGGCGGAGTCGATCCGCGCAGGATCTTTCTCCGCATGAGCGGCGCCCTCGCTGAGCGCCGGTCCGACAGCGTTGCCAGCAGCACGCCCGACGCCGGCCTTCACGGCCGCGTCATGGCGCTGCGCGAGGGCCTGGAGCGCGGCCTGATCGGCAGCGCCGGCCTCGTCGAGCGCCTGCTGATCGGGCTCCTGACCGGCGGCCACCTGCTGATCGAGGGCGCGCCGGGGCTGGCCAAGACCCGCGCGGTCAAGCGGCTGGCCGACGGCCTCGACGGCTCCTTCGCGCGCATCCAGTGCACCCCGGACCTGATGCCGGCCGATCTGACCGGCACCACCGTCTGGCGCCAGGACAGCGGCACCTTCGAGTTCCTGCCCGGACCCCTGTTCCACGCCCTCGTGCTGGTGGACGAGGTCAACCGCGCCCCCCCGAAGGTCCAGTCGGCACTCCTCGAATCCATGGCCGAGGGGCAGGTGACGGTCTCCGGTCACACCCATCGGCTCTCCGATCCGTTCATGGTCGTGGCGACCCAGAACCCGATCGAGCATGCCGGCACCTTTCCGCTGCCGGAGGCGCAGCTCGACCGCTTCCTGCTCCACGTCGTGGTCGACATGCCCGACGAGGCGACCGAACGGGCGATCCTCGACCTCGTGGAGGGCGAGATCACCCATCACGTCGACGCCATGACCATGCGGCTGTCGCTGGCGGACGTGCGGGCCGCCCGGGAGGCGGCGCTCGCCACTTACGTGTCGCCGGCGCTCAAGGATTATCTGGTCCGGCTGGTGGCGGCGACCCGCACCGACGTGGCCGCCCCGGACCTGCGCGCCATGATCGAGCACCCGGCCTCGCCGCGGGGCACCCTGGCGCTGATGATGGCCGGCAAGGCCCGGGCCTGGCTGCGGGGCCGCGACCACGTCATCCCCGAGGACGTCACCGAACTCGCCCGGGACGCGCTCTCCCACCGCATCGGCCTGACCTGGCGGGCGGCCGCCGAGGGCAAGACGGCGCGCGGCCTCGTCGGCGAGCTGGTTCAGCGGGTGCGGGCGCTCTGACGGTGTTCGGGTTCGGGCAGGCGCGCCGCAGATCCCCTCCCCCCTCTGCGGGGGAGGGTACCGTGCGCAGCAGGGGGGGAGCGGGGAGAGACGCTTTGGGCACGGGCTCGCCCGATGGGACGGCCACATCCCTCTTCGGAAGCGGCGCTCCCCGCGCGCGGGACTTCGACCCGGCCCGACCCGGCCCGACGGCCGGGCCGCCCATCCCCGCAAATGGTGCAGGGATCGGAAGCGCCGCCGGCATCCACCTCTCGGGCGAGGCCCTGATGGGCCTGCGCCACCTCGCGCGGCGGGGTTCCGCACCCGCCACCCGGACGTTGGCAGGTCTGCCCGGCGGCATCGTCACCCGGCGCCGCGGGCGCGGTTCCGAGCCGGAGGACGTCCGCCTGTGGTCCGAGGGCGACGACCGGCGCTTCATCGACCGCAACGCCACGGCCCGCACCGGGCAGCTCCATGTCCGCACCCACCACGACGAGCGCGACCGGGCCGTGGTGCTCCTCGCCGATTTCCGGCCCTCCATGCTGTTCGGCACTCGCCGGGCGCTGCGCTCGGTGGCGGCCGCCGAGGCCCTGGCGCTGCTCGGCTGGCGGGTCGCGGCCGATGGCGGCCGGGTCGGCCTCGCGGTCGCGGGCTCCGGGGCGCCGACCGTGCTGCGGCCGTCGGGCGGCGAGCGCGCCATGATCGCGGTAACCGGCGCCCTCGCCCAGGCCCATGCCGACGCGCTGGCGGCCGAGTCCGGGGCGCCGGCCCGCGCGGAGCCGCCGCTGGAGGCGACGCTCGCCCTCGCCCGCAGCCTGCTGCCCGCCGGCGGTCACCTCGTCATCGCCAGCGCCCTGGACGATCCAGGCCCGGGCTTCGACGAACTCCTGACCCTGCTCGCCGAGCGGATCGCGATCCGGCTGATCCTGGTGAGCGACGCCTTCGAGCGCGCCCGGCCGCCGGGCTTCTACCCCTTCGCCCTCGCGGACGGCCGCCGCGGGACCGCACTGCCGACGGCGGCCGGGCCGGCGGAAGAATCCGCCGAGGCCCGGCTCGCGGACTACGCCCACCGGGGCATCGCGGGGGTGCGCCTCGACGTCGAGACCGGCCCGGAGGCCTACGCGCCGCTCATGGAGCGCCTCGATGCGGTGCTGTGAGGCCCGATCCCGCGGCCCGATCCGATGAACCCGGTCGCGCCCGCCGAGATTCCCCTGTCCCTCGATCAGCTCCGGGGCCTGCACCTGCCCGGCGGCGCCGCTGGCGCCGTGCAGGGCGAGGTCGTCGCGGCGGCCGTCCTCGGCTTCCTCGCGGCCCTGCTGGTGGGACTCGTGCGCTATTGGCGCGGCCGGGCGCGGGCCGGCCTCCGCCGGGCCGCGCTGGCCGAACTCGCCCGGAGCCGCGGCCTCGACCCGGAGGCGCGCCTCGTCGCCCAGGCCCGGCTCCTGCGCCGCCTCGGCCGGACCCTCGGCGGCGAGACCGAAGCCCGGGCGACGGGCGCCGACTGGGCCGCCCGCCTGGACGCGCTGTTCGGGACCACGTTCTTCTCCGGGGGCGCCGGCCGGGTCTTGGCCGACGGTCTGTACCGGCGGCAGGATCCCGACCTCGACGCCCTGGATGCCGAACTCGGCCGCCTGATCGGACGGCTGCGGGCATGAGCGCGTTCCTGCCCGCGTGGCTCAGCGCGCTGCTCTCGGCCTTCGACTGCGCGGCGCCCTGGGCGCTCCTCGCCCTCCCCCTGCCCCTGCTGGCGGCCCGCCTGATCCCCGCCGAGCCCGAGGGCGGCAGCGGCGCCCTGCGCGTGCCCGGCACGCTGGTGGGCGGGGCGCGCTCCGGCGCCGACCTCGCGGCCCGCGGGCGGCGGCGGGCGCTGCTGACCTGGACGCTCTGGATCGCCCTGGTGGCGGCCCTGTCGGGTCCGCGCCTCGTCCTGCCGGCCGCCGCCCTCCCGGCCTCCGGCCGCGAGATCATGATCGCCATGGACCTGTCGGGCTCGATGGAGCGGCGGGACTTCGCCCTCGACGGCGAGACCGTGAACCGGCTCACGGCGGTCAAGCGCGTCGGCACCGACTTCATCCGCCGCCGGGCCGGGGACCGGATCGGCCTCGTGATCTTCGCCGATCAGGCCTACGTGGCGGCGGCCCTGAGCTTCGACACCGCCGCGGTCGCCCGCGCCCTCGACGAGGCGACGATCGGCATCAGCGGCCGCTCCACCGGCATCGGCGACGGCCTCGGCCTCGCCCTCCGCCGCCTGGACCCGCGGGACGCCGAAGGCGATGCCGCTTCCGGGAGCCACGCCGGTGCGAAGGCCGCGAAGGCCGTGATCCTGCTGTCGGACGGCGCCAACAATGCCGGCCAGACCGCTCCCAAGGACGTGGCCGACCTCGCCAAGGAACTCGGCATCAAGGTCTACACGATCGCCCTCGGCCCCCGCGACATGGCCGATGCCGACGGCGAGCAGGACGTCGTCGACACCGAGACCCTGCGCGACATGGCGCAGGCCAGTGGCGGCGAGGCGTTCCGGGTGCGCACCACGGACGACCTCGTCCGGGTCGCCGAGGCCATCGACCGGCTGGAGGGCGGCCGCGCCCTGGCCCCGCCCCTGCCCCTGCGCAGGGACCTCTGGCCCTGGCCGGCGGCCCTCGCGCTCCTCGCCGGCGCCGCGCTCCTGGCCAGCCGGAGGGGGGCGTGATGGGTCGATACCCCGCCCGTCCAACCACCCTCCTCATCCGGAGGTGCCGGTACGCAGCGCAGGCCTCGAAGGATGAGGGCGTTGGGGTTGGAGGATCCACCCCATGAGCCTCCTCGGCACCGTCGCGCTCCTGCGCCCCTGGTGGTTCCTGGCGATCCCGGTGGTCGTCCTGCTCGCGCTGCGCGCCGCGTGGCGCTCGGCGCCGCTGGGCGACTGGGTCCGGGCGGTGGATCCGGCGCTGATGGCCCACCTCACGCGCGCCGGGGCGGTGCTGGGCGGGCGGCGGCAGGCGAACCTCGCCGCCGCGCTGGCGGCTGGGCTGATCGCCCTGGCGCTGACCGGCCCCGCGGTGGAACGCGCGGACGGGCAGACCTTCCGCAATCTCGACGAGACCGTGATCGTCGTCGACCTGTCCCGTTCGGTCACCGAGGGCGGCAACCTCCAGGGCGTCCGGCAGGCCGCCGCCGCAGTGGCGGAGGCCGCCGGCACCCGGGCGGTCGCACTCGTGGTCTACGCGGGCGACGCCTATCTCGCGGCCTCCCCGACCACGGACCGCGACAGCCTCGGCACCACCCTGTTCGCGCTCGACGCCGACACGGTGCCAGACCGCGGCTCCCACCCCGAGCGCGGGCTGGCGCTGGCCCGCCGCACCCTGGCGGAGGCCAACGTGGTGGCGGCCGACGTGGTGCTGATCAGCGACGGCGACGGCATCGGCGAGGCCGCCAACCGCGAGGCCCGCGCCATCGCCGAGCACGGCTGGCGGCTCCAGGCCCTGTTCGTCCCCGCCGACAAGCCGCTGCCCCCCGGCGCGCCGAAGCCCGACCGGGCCGCCCTCGACGCCCTCGCCCGGGCGGGCGGCGGCGGCACAGCCGACATCGCGACCCCGGGTCCGGTGCTCGACGTGGTCGGCGCCGGGCTCAGCCAGCACCTCGCGGCGGGCGGCTACAGCGTCCTGGCCTACGCGGATCTGGGACGCTGGCTGCTGCTGCTAGCGGCCCTGCCGGCCCTGGTCCTGTTCCGCAGGAGCGCGTGATGCGGCTCACCCTCCCCGACTCGGGCTTCGCCGTCCCGCTCCGCGCCGGCCTGCCGCCGCGCTGGCGTCGCCTCGCCCGGATCGCCGGTCTGGCGCTCGCCGGGGTCGGCCTCCTGGCGCTGCTCGCCGTCTCGCAGCCGCGCACCGGCTTCGGGCGCCTGCTGATGGGACTCGGCCTGCCGGGGCTGGCCGCGGGCGTCTTCGTCGATCCCGCCTGGCGCGCCGCCGCCCTCTACGAGGCCGGCCGGTATCCGGACGCGATCGCGCTGTTCCGCACCGGCGGGCGGCGGGCGAGCTACAATCTCGGCAATGCCCTGGCACGATCGGGCGACCTCGACGGCGCGCTCGCCGCCTACGACGAAGCCCTGCGCTTCAACCCCCGCGACGCCGACGCCCAGGCCAACCGCTCGCTCATCGCCCGGATGCAGGCCGAGGTGATCGACCGCGGCCCCGGCGGCGGCATCGCCAACGGGACCGGCCAGTACGGCGCCCGCTACAACAACACCGCCAACCAGGACCAGAACAACGACATCAACGCCGCCTCCAGCGGCGAAGGTCTGGCGGGCAACAAGGAATCGAATGCCAGCGCGTCGCTGCCCGGCAACAGCAAGGTCGCCCGTCGCGGCAAGGCCGAGCAGCAATCGATCGACACCGGCAAGGGGCAGGCCCGGGGCTCGGCCGGCGACGCCGCCGGCCGCGGCCGGACCGGGGGCGGCTCGGCGATGGTGGCCGAGGCGCCCGAGCGCGAGGTCCGCCGGGTGACCAAGAGCTTCGAGGCCCACGAGATCCGCCCGGACCGGCTCTGGCTCCAGACCCTGCCGGACGATCCCGGCCGCTATCTCAAGCTGCGCCTGCGCGCCGAGCAGACCCGGCGGGTCGAGGCCGGCACCGCGATTCCCGCCGGGAGCAATCCGTGGTGATGTGTTCTGGCGTTTCCGAGAGGCGCGATCCCCCTCCCCCCTCTGCGGGCTCCGATGTTCACACTTCTCCACTGAACACCAACGCTGGCGGCAGGGCGCGACGCGCCCCCGCTCCCGTGCGGGAGAGGGTTGGGCTGAGGCACGAGAACGCTCCGGATGGGGCACCGGATCGATGCGCCGACAGGGCGCGCCTCGTTCTGAACGGTCTCGACCCTCACCCTGTCCTTCTCCCGGACGGGAGCGGGGACCCGCGCCCGATCCCGAAACCGCAATGCCGAAGCGGATGCGTGAATCTGCAAGCCACTGCGGGGGAGGAAGGGCGGGCGCGCGTCCTGCTTGCCCTTGTCCTCAGCCTCCTCGCGCCCCTCCTCGCGCCCCTGCCCGCCCGGGCCGAGATCGAGCCGGGCGACCTCACCCTGACGGTGACCGCGGAGCTGAACGGCAACAGCGCCCCCTACCCCCGCGAGATGGTGCTCCTGAAGATCCACGGGGTCTACAAGCAGCCGATCCTGCTCGAGGAGGTGGTGCAACCCTCGCTGGCCAACTTCTCCTGGACGCAGCTCGGCCGCGACCATTGGAGCAAGGCCAAGCTGCCGGACGGCCAGAGCGCCATCGCGTTCGACCGAACCGTGGCGGTCTTCCCGCACCACCCGGGCCAGTTCACCATCGAGCCGTTCGTCCACAAGCTCACCGTCAACGATGTCGGCGAGCGGCGGACCGTCGAGGTCCGCTCGCAGCCGATCCCCTTCCCCGTGGCGCAATGGACCGCCCCCACCGGCGGTCCCGACGCCAAGGAGCCCTGGTGGCTGCCCGCCAGGGACGTCGCCATCACGGATTCCTGGAGTCCGGACCCCGAGACCATCAAGGTCGGCGAGACCGCCCGCCGGATCGTCACCCTGGAGGCGCAGGGCATGGTCGCCGAGGGCCTGCCGCCCCGGCCAGTGATGCGCACCCGCGGCATCATCACCTTCGCGGGGCCGGTCACCCGCGAGACGCTGCTGACCCCCTCCGGCCCCGTGGCCCGGGCGACCTACCAGTGGGACGTGAAGCCCGGCGTGCCGGAGATCATCCCCCTCGACGCCATCGCGATCCCGTGGTTCGACACCAGCACCCGCACGATGCGCGAGACCGAGATCCCGGCCCGGCAGATCGGCGGCGGCCTGCCCGACCGCGCGACCGACGCGGCGCCCCCCGCGATCCCCTCGCCGCTCATGGTCGCCGCCGCGGCTCTCGCCGCCTTCGGGCTGGGCCTGGCGCTGATCGGCTTCGGGCTTGGCCGGCCGACCCTGCGCCTGTCCGCCCGGACCCGCCGGGCGCTGCGCGCGGCAGCCCGCGCGGGCGATCCGGGCAGGTTCCGCGCGGCGCTCGACGCCGCGATGCGGGAAGCCCCCGACCTCGCGCGGATCTGGCGAGCGCGGCCCGACCTCGCGGTTGCGTTCGTTGCCCTCGACCGGGCGGTCTTCGGTGCATCCGGTAGCCCCGTCCCGGACCTCCCCGCGCTCGCCCGGTCCCTGTCGCGCCCCGAACGGCTCGCCGCCGCTCTCCGGGAAGCGAGCCCGCTCGCCCCCCTCGACGGGCCGGTCCGCTGAGCGTTGCGGCGCAGGTTCGGCGCGCTGATCGTCCGCTTGTGAACGCGTCGTGGGGAACGCACCGCCGGATGGCGGCTTGGGCTGCCGGCGCTGATTGCCACCGGAGATTTCGCTCATGCCCGCGATCCTGAACAGACCCGCCCGCGCGCTCGCCGCGACCCTCGTCCTCGGCCTCGCCGTCCCGACCGGGCTGCCGTCCGCGGCCCTGGCCCGGAGCGCCGGCACCGAGCGCACGCTGAAGATGGTCGACACCGACAACGACGGCACGATCGACTTGGCCGAGGCGCAGGCCGCCGCCGGAAAGGTCCTCGACGGCGCCGAACACGACAAGGACGGCACCGTCGACGCCAAGGAATTGAAGGGCCGGCTCAGCAAGAAGGATCTGAAGTCGGCCGATCCCGACGGTGACGGGACCCTCGACCGCAAGGAATACCTCGCCCTGGTCGAGCAGCGCTTCAAGGCCGCCGATCCCGACAACGACGGAAAGCTCGACGCCAAGGAACTCAAGACGCCGGCCGGACGGAGCCTGCTGCAGCTCCTCAAGTAAGGCCCGCCGAGCGCCGTTGCACAGTTCCTGAGCAAGTATTATTCCTGTGCAACGGCTCAAGTTCTGAGCAGGCATCAATATTTTGCACGATCTTGCATCATCTGAACTGCCTCCGTAGGTTCTCAATGTCCGAGCGACAAAGCATCGGATGAACCACCCGGGAGGAGCGCGATGGCGCGCGTCAACGAAGTCAAGGACAGGTTCCGCGCGCGGCTGCAGGAGGCCGATGCCCGCAGCAACGACTTCCGCAAGAAGCTTCTGGAGGACGGCGCCCGGGCGCTGGAACCCGTCGTCGGCGTCCTGAACCTCATGGCCGAGGTGCTCAACGAGGAGGACAACGTCCACGGCAGCATTACCGGCCTCGAGGCGAAGATCGATCAGGACAACTTCATCAGCCTCTGCGCGCAGCTTCGCGGCACCGATTCCGAGCAGAAGATCAAGATCAAGTACGGACCCGAACTCGGCGGCAGCAACTACATCTCGGTCTCGGGCCTGAACCAGCGCTACAACGAGCGCCTCGTGCCGGGGGCGGCGAGCTGCGCCGTCGGCCGGACCGTCGGCAGCGACATCCAGCTCGACGAGCACCGGGGCGACGAGCTGGCCGAGGTGGTCCGCGAGGTGGTCGAGGACTTCTACGCCGCCCAGATCGAGCAGCGCAGCCACTTCGCCTACGCCCGCTGAGTCACCGCTCGACCGGGCGGATGGGGTTCGGAAGCGGGGGCGCGGGCGCCGGAAAACCGGATTCCCCTCCCCGGCTTCCTGCGCTAAGCCTGTCCGCGATGGGGATGGAGCTCCCCGACAACCGCCCGGCATCCGCTGCCGGGCTGATGGCTCCTACCGCACGGGCGCGCCTCGGCCGTCCGCGGTGGGGCCGTGCGCCGAAGCCGCGACAGGACGAAGCCGCCCGACCGAACAGGAAGGGCAGGCATGATCAACACCCTCATCGTCTTTCTCGGAGCCGGGGTCGGGGGCGGATTCCGCCACGGTGTCAACGTCGCGGTCGCCCGGCTGCTGCCGGGTCTCGGCTTCCCCCTCGCCACGCTGATCATCAACGTGCTGGGCTCGTTCCTGATGGGCGTGCTCGCCGAGGGCTTCGCCCTGCGCGGTGCGGCGGGCCACCCGGCACGGCTGTTCCTGACCACCGGGGTGCTCGGCGGCTTCACGACCTTCTCGACCTTCTCCCTCGACGCGATCAGCCTGTACCAGCGCGGCGAGACGGCGGCCGCCGCCCTCTACGTGGTGGCCTCGGTGGCGACCGGTCTTGTCGGGCTGCTGGCGGGCCTCGCCCTGGTGCGCACGGTCCTGAGCGGCAGCTGACCAAAGTCCCGGTTTCACGAGGTCGGCGACCTCGTGCGGGTCCAGGGCGGAGCCCGGGTGGTTCCGGGGCTCCGCCCTGGACCCCGGCGAAGGGCCGAGCTCCTTGGAACCCCCGATCAATCCGCGATGAACTTCAGCCTGTGGTCGCGGTAGAGGTCGACGATGGCCGCCGCGGTCTCCTCGATGGAGCGGCGGGTGACGTCGATCGTGGGCCAGCGGTTCCTCGTGAACAGCCGGCGGGACATCGTGATCTCGTCCGCCACCGCCGAGCGGTCGACGTAGAGGGACGATTCGTCGGCGTTGAGGCTGGAGAGGCGGTTCTGGCGGATCTGCACGATCCGCTCCGGCGAGGCGAACAGGCCGACCACCAGGGGCTTGCGGGCGCGCTCGATCGCCGGCGGCAGCGGCAGGCCGGGGACCAGCGGCAGGTTGGTGGTCTTGAGGCCGCGATTGGCGAGGTAGATCGAGGTCGGCGTCTTCGAGGTCCGGCTGACCCCGAGCAGGATCACGTCGGCCTCCTCCAGGTTCTCCGGCAGGTTGCCGTCGTCGTGGGCCAGCGTGAAATTCATCGCGTCGATGCGCTTGAAGTACTCGGCGTTCAGCATGTGCTGGGCGCCGGGCCGGGCGGTCGTCTCGGCGCCGAGATAGGCGCGCAGCAGATCGTGGACCGGCCGCAGCACCGAGAGGCAGGGCGATCCGGTCTCGCGGGCGACCTCTTCCAGCCGCTCGCCGAGATCGCCCCCCACCAGGGTGTAGAGGACGAGGCCCGGCGCCGCCCGGATCTCCGAGATCACCCGGTCGAGCTGCGCGGCCGAGCGCACCAGCGGGTAGACGTGCTCGATCGCCGAGACGCCCTCGTACTGCGCGGCCGCCGCACGCCCGACATTGATCAGCGTCTCGCCGGTGGAGTCCGAGACGAGGTGGAGGTGGAAGTAGCTGCGGCCCATCCGGTCGCCTTCATCGCGGGGGCCACGTTATCCACCGTCGGCCGCCAGGGGAGTCGATGGATGTGGATAGGATGCCCTGCCGGGCCGGTCCAGGGAAGCGGTCCCGCCGGTTATCGACTCCGCCGTTCACAGGCCGTCGATCCGGGCCGGCGGAATCCGGGCGCGTGGGAGAATCCGGGACGCACGGGGGGTGCGTACACGACTCGGCGTTGCCAAGGCGCTGTCGGACCTTCCGGTTCTCGCAAGTTGGAGGAAATCCTTTAAAGCCCCGTTAACGGCGCGGCGTCGGGGACCGCCTGTGGATGCATTTGTGCCCCCGCGATTCGGCCCCCCAAGAGAAAAAACAGAGTCCTAGAATCTCTCTTTTCTTTTCGAAGGGGCCTGTGTGGGGATCGGCGCGCTTCGACTCGACAGGAGGCGCGCCGACGGGCATGCCGGATGGGCTAAAAGCGGGGTGGGAGCGCAGATGACGGGGACACCGCCGGTGGAACGCAAGATGCTGCGCGTCCTCGAAGGGGAGGCGATCGGACGGCCCCCCGCCTGGATGATGCGCCAGGCCGGGCGCTACCTGCCGGAATACCGGGCGACCCGCGCGGAAGCCGGCTCGTTCCTCGACCTCTGCTACAGCCCGGACTTCGCCGTCGAGGTGACGCTCCAGCCGATCCGGCGCTTCGGCTTCGACGCGGCGATCCTGTTCTCGGACATCCTGGTCGTCCCCCACGCGCTGGGCCAGGACGTGCGCTTCGTGGAGGGCGAGGGGCCGCGCCTCGATCCGCTCGACGGCCGGGAGGCCTACGGCCGGCTGCGCGAGGCCGGCGACCCGGCGATCATGACCCACCTCGCCCCGGTCTTCGAGACGGTGACGCGGCTGCGGGCGGAACTGCCCCGCGAGACGACGCTGCTCGGCTTCTGCGGCGCCCCCTGGACGGTGGCGAGCTACATGATCGGCGGCCGCGGCACCGCGGACCTCGCCCCGGCGCGGGCGCTGGCCGAGGGCGACACGGCCCTGGTCGATGCCCTCATCGACCGCCTCGTGGCGGTGCAGACCGATTATCTCGTGCGCCAGCTCGAGGCCGGCGCCGACGCCGTGCAGATCTTCGAGTCCCATGCCGGCACCCTGCCGCTCGCCGTCCCGCCCTCGGGGGGCACCGTCGAGCCCGTGGGCGACGTCGCCGAGAGCGGCCTGCCGGACGGCGCGAACGGGGACGCGTTGGCCCGCTGGTCCCTGCGCCCGATCGCCCGGATGATCGCCGGTGTCCGCGAACGGGTGCCCCACGCGAAGATCATCGTGTTCGCCCGCGGCTCGGGCCTCGACGGCCATGCCCGGGTCGTGCCCGAGACCGGCGCCGACGCCGTCGGGGTCGACTGGGGGGTGGACCTGAAGGCGCTTCGGGCGGCGGTGCCGGCCACGACGGTGACGCAGGGCAACCTCCATCCCGAGACGCTGATCGAAGGGGGCGCAGCCCTCGACGCCGCGGTGGACGCCGTGCTGGCGGCGACCGCCGGCCTGCCCCACGTCTTCAACCTCGGCCACGGCATCACGCCGCAGACGCCTGTCGCCCATGTCGAGCGGATGCTCGCGCGGCTCCGCCGGTAGCCCGCGTGCTGTACGACTGGATCAAGGCCGGGCACGTCATCAGCCTGATCGCCTGGATGGCGGGCATGCTCTACCTGCCGCGTCTGTTCGTCTACCACGCGAGCCTGCCGCCGGGCTCGGAGGCGCAATCGGCGACCTTCAAGGTGATGGAGCGCCGCCTGCTCAAGGCGATCATGAACCCGGCGCTCATCGCCACCTGGGTGTTCGGTCTGGCCCTCGCCTGGATGAGCGGCTTCTACGCGAGCCCCTGGCTGCAGGCGAAGTTCGCGCTGGTGCTCGCGATGTCGGGCATCCACGGCTGGCTCGCCCGGATGGTCAAGGATTTCGCCGCCGACCGGAACACCCGCGGGCACAAGTTCTACCGGGTGCTCAACGAGGTGCCGACGCTGCTGATGATCGGCATCGTCATCCTGGCGATCGTCAAGCCGGGCCTCTGATCCCGCGATCCCGCGATCCTGTGATCCCGGCCGGAGCCTTTCCGCGGCCGGCCCGTTGGGAGGCCATGTCGAAGCCTCTCGTCCTCGCCCTCGCGCTGGCCGCCCTCGCGGGACCGGTCGCCGGCGCGATCACCGCGCCGCCCGCCCGGGCGGCGAGCTTCCCGTGCGACAGGGCCGAGGCCCCCGACGAGAAGGCGATCTGCGCCCGTCTTCCCCTCAACGACCGGGACGTCGAGATGGCGACCCGGTTCGAGATCCTGAAGAGCGTGCTGCCGATGGGCGGTCAGGCCAAGCTGCGCGACGACCAGGAGGCGTGGCTGAAGGAGCGTCAGGCCTGCGGCGGCGACGTCGGCTGCCTGACCGCCGCCTACGATGCCCGCCTGAAGGTCCTGCGCGGCGTCCTGGCGGAATTCGCCAAGCAGGGCCCCTGAGAGCCCGCGTTCAGGCCGCGCGCGGCAGGGCCGCGGCATCGACGCAGCGATCCGGCCGGCACGCCGCCACGCAGGCGCACGCCAGCGCCTCGGTGGCGTCGACCAGCAGGCCGGACGGGTCGCTCCCGGCGAGCGCGATCGGGATCTCCGTGCAGGCCATCACCACCCGGTCGCAGCCGGCCGACGCCAGCGCCCGGACCTGCGCCTCCAAGAGCGGCCGCGCCTCGGCCACCCGGTGCGCCTTCACCAAGCGGATCGCCGCCGCCACCCCGGCCTGACCCTCCGGACCGGGTTCGAGGCACGCGAGACCGCGCCGCGCCAGCCGCTCTCGGTAGAGCCCGGTCCGCAGGGTGCCGTCGGTGGCGAGCAGGCCGATCCGGCCGCCGCGCCCAATCCCCGCCCGCGCCAGGGTCTCGGCCACGGCGTCGACGATGTGGAGGATCGGCAGGCCGGTCCCGGCCTGCAGCGCCGCGTGCCAGTGATGGGCGGTGTTGCAGGGGATCGCGATCCGGGTGGCGCCGCCGGCCTCGAGCCGCACCAGGGCGGCGCGCATCGCCGGCAGCGGGTCCGGGCCGGCGCCCAGGATCGCGTCGGCGCGGTCGGGGATGTCGACGGCCGAGCAGACCAGGGTCGGGATGTGGTCCTGGTCGCACCCGGCGGGCGTCGCCCGCACGAGCTTGGCCAGGAAGTCCACCGTGGCCATCGGACCCATCCCGCCGAGTACACCGAGCATCGCCGCCTCCGACCGTCGCAACTGCTCTGATGGGCTCCGACGGGGCGGGAATCCAATGCCGTGTCGGCACCGGCCATGCCGATCCGGCACCGGGCGCGCGGCGACGCCTAGGGTTCGGCCGCCAGGGCGGCGGCCGCGGCCCAGACCGCCTCGACCGCACCGCCTCGGCCGGCCTTGCGGTAGAGCCGGATCTCCAGCGCCGTGCCCGGCCCGGCCGCCACGAGGCTGCCGTCGGCGAGTTCGCGGGCGACGAGGCTCTCGGGCAGCCAAGCGCGGCCGTGGCCCGCGAGGACCATGAACTTCAGGGCCTCCGCCATGGCGTTCTCGTTGACGTGGGTGGCCGCCGCCCCGCCGCCGGCCAGTGCCACGACCCGGCCCAGGAACGAGTCCCGGGGATAGCCGAGCCCGGGCCGGTCCGCGGCCGGCTCCGGCCGGTGCACCGGCACGAGGCTGTCCCGGCCGATGGCGAGGTGCGGGAAGGCAGCGGGGTCTAGGGGGATCGGCACCCGGGGATGGTGGTAGGTCAGCAGCAGGTCGTAGCCGCCCTCGGCCAGCGCCTGCACGCAGGCGTGGAAATCGTCCGGGAGCAGCCGGCTGCCGAGGGGGCCGGTGCGGGCCTCGACGTCCCGGAACCAGCGCGGGAAGACGGTCAGCGCCAGGGTGTGGAGCGCGGCCACCGACACGGTCCGCGGCGGCGGCCGGATCCGGGCGCGGAGCGCGTCGCGGCTGCCGTGGAGCCGCCGCACGGTCTCCTCGGCGGTCTCCAGGAACAGCCGGCCCTCCGGCGTCAGGGCCGTCGGGTAGGTGCTGCGGTCGACCAGCGCGACGCCGAGCCAGCCCTCGAGCGCCCGGATGCGGCGGCCGAAGGCCGGCTGGGTGACGTGGCGCTCGACCGCCGAGCGCGAGAAGCTGCCGGTTCGCGCGAGGCTCAGGAAGTCCTCGAGCCATTTCAGTTCCATGGCGCGGCCGTCTCAGAGCCGCGCCAGCAGCCGCTCCGCCAGGGGGTTCTCGGCCGAAAAGGCGTAGTCGACCCGCCGCACCGTCACGGCCCGCGCCCCGGCCTCGACCAGCGCTCCGGCGAGGTCGAACACCGCGCCCTCGGGGCAGCGCAGGACGATCTCGCCCTCCGCGCCCTTCGGAGCGCCGTAGGGCAGCTCGGCCTCGTGCAGGCCCGCGAGGGTGGCGAGGTCGATCGTGCCGCTCTCCGGCAGGGCGGCGCGCACCTCCCGGGTGGTCCGGGCGCGCTCCTCGGCGGCGATGCGGCCGAGCACCGTGCGCAGCGCCGCCCGCTGGCCCTCGCCCCAGGGGGCCTTCAGCGAGGCTACGAGGTTGGCCTCGGAGCGCAGGATGATGCCGTCGTCCAGCACCTTCAGGGCGTTGGCGCTGAGGGTGGCGCCCGTGGTGGTGATGTCGACCACGATCTCGGCCGAGCCCGCCGCGGGCGCTCCCTCGGTCGCGCCCAGGCTCTCGACGATCCGGTAATCGGCGACGCCCTTCTCGGCGAAGAACCGCCGGGTCAGGTTGACGTACTTGGTGGCGACCCGCAGGCGCCGCCCGTGGCGGGCGCGCATGCCGGCCGCGACCTCGTCGAGGTCGGACATGTCGCGCACGTCGATCCAGGCCTGGGGCACGGCCACCACCACGGTGGCGTTGCCGAAGCCCAGCGGCGTCAACAGCTCAACCTGGCCGCGCACGTCCGGGAGGGTCTCGCGGATCAGGTCCTCGCCGGTGACGCCGAGATGGGCGGCGCCGGAGGCGAGTTGCGCGGCGATCTCGGAGGCCGAGAGGTAGCGCACCTCGACGTCGGGGACGCCGATGAGCTTGCCCCGATAGTCGCGGGCGCCCGCGCCCTGTGCGAGCTTCAGCCCGGCCCGGCCGAAGAACGCGCTGGCGTTCTCCTGAAGGCGCCCCTTGGAGGGGACGGCGAGGATCAGCGCGCCCGAGTCCGAAGAAATCATCGGCCGGCTCCCGCCACGCGCTCGATCCAGAAGGTGCAGCCCACCGCGGGCAGCGGCGCCGGGCTGCCGAGATGGCCGAGCAGGCCGTCGTAGCGGCCGCCGCCGACCAGGGTCGGGCTCTCGCCCGAAGCATCCCCCTGGGTCACCTCGAAGATGAAGCCGGTGTAGTAGTCGAGGTTGCGGGCGAAGCCGCCCTGGAAGCGGAACCGCTCGATCGGCAGGCCCCGGGCCGCGATGAAGCCGGTGCGCTCCTCGAACAGGTCGAGGGCGGCCGCGAGCGCGTCGTGACGGATATCGGCGTCGGCGACGAGCGCCCGCAGGTCGCGGGCGGCCGTGTCCGGATGGCCCGCGATGGTCCGGTAGCGGTCGAGGATCGCGCGGTTCTCGGCGTTGAGCCCGGCCCCGCCATGGGCCTGGGCGGACGCCTTGGCGAGGAAGCGCTCGGCGATCTCGCCGGCGCTGCGGCCGCCCACCGCCGAGATCCCGGCGATGGCCAGCACGTCCTCCACGAAGGCGCGCACGCCCCGCGGGTCCTGGCCCTGGATCGCCGCCAGCAGGCCGGCATGGGGGTCCTCGGGCCGGGCGCCCTCCGCGCCGTTGGTGACGGCATCGAGCGAGCGCCCGGCCGCAAGTGCCCGGAGCGTCCGGCGCTTGGCGGCGGGTGGGACCGCGAGGCCGTCGAGGAGCGCGCCGGTCAGCCCCATGTCGCCGAGCCGCACCGCCGGATCCGTGCGGCCGAACAGGGCGAGGCCCTCGAGGGCGAGGCCGAGAACCTCGGCATCCGCCGCCGGCGTGTCGGTGCGCCCGATCGACTCGATGCCGGCCTGGAAGAACTCGTCGGGCTCGTCGGCGGCCAGCCGGAAGACTGGGCCGCAATAGCTGTAATCGGCCACCCGCCCGTCGGCCTCCGCCCTGTGCAGGCGACAGACGGGAATGGTGAATTCGGGCCGCAGGCACAATTCGGCCCCGCCCGCGTCCTGGGTGACGAAGATCCGCCGGCGGATGTCCTCCCCTGACAGTTCGAGGAACGGCTCCAGCGGCTGCAGCACCGGTGGCGTCACCGGCCGGTAGCCCGCCGCCGCCAGATGGGCGAGCAGCCGCGCGCGCGCCGCGTCCCCCGCCCCCGTCTCGCCTGCCTCCGGTCGTGTCATCGGATCCACCTCGCGGGCGCTCTGTAGCAACCGCGGCCGGGCTTGGCGACACGCCGCCGGGAGGCGCGAGGCCGGCGCAGTGCGCAGGACTGCGCAGACGGCCGCCCAGGACCCGTCGGCGGCCATCAGCCTTTACGGAACCGTAATGCCGGATCGACAAGTGTTCGTGTGGTATTCAGACACTTTGTGGTCGTCCCGTGCACCTCCCCTTTCGCCTGCGGGCGCAATTCCGCGTGCTCGCCGGCCTGGTCGGCTTCATCGTGGTCGCGGTCGGCGCCCAGGCCGCCCTGCGGGTCTGGCAGAGCGCGGCGGTCACCCAGGAGATCGGCGACCGGCTGCTGCCGACGGTCGACCTGCTCGGCAACCTGCGCGCGACCGTGACCCGCGTACGCCTGGGCGCCACGCGGGTCATCGACGAGACGGAGCCCCGCGCCCATGCGCAGGCCCGGGAGCGCAACGAGGCCCGCATCGCGGAGATGCAGGGCCTGATCGGCAGATTCGCCGCCCTGCCGGCGAATCCCGAGACCACCGCGGGCTTCGCGACCTTTATCGGCCAGTGGCGGGCCTATCTCGCGGCGCAGGCGGAAGCCTTCACCCGCGTGGCCGGGGGCGATGCCGCTGGGGGACGGGCCGCCTTCAACGGTCCCGCCAACGCGCTCTACGACACGGCCTGGAAGAGCCTGGACGCCCTGAAGGCCGCGTCGAGCCACGCGGCGCAGCAGGCCGCCGACACGGTGCGCGACGCCAGTGCCGCGACCCTGACCACGATCCTGCTGGGCACCGGCCTCGGCGCGATGCTGGCGCTGGCGCTGATGGCATGGCTCGCGCGCGACATCGCCGGACGGGCGCTGCGGGTTGCCGCCGCCATGACGGACCTGGCCGCCGGCAACACCGCTGTGGTGGTGCCCTGCACCGACCGCCGCGACGAGATCGCCGAGATCGCCCGCGCGGCCCTGGGCTTCCGGGCGAGCCTGGAGCGCAACCGGGCGCTCGAGTCCGAGACCGCGCTGGCCCGGGCCGGCACGGAGGCGCAGCGCCGGGCGGCGATGCACGTCATGGCCGAGACGTTCGAGGGCAGCGTCGGTGGCGTGATCGAGGCCGTGGCCGCGGCGGCCGCACAGCTCCAGGCCACCGCCCGCAGCATGAGCGCGGTCGCGGCTCAGGCCTCGGCGCGGTCGGGCGGCGTCTCCCGGGCGGCCGGGGAGGCCGCCAACAATGTCGGCACGGTGGCGGCGGCCGCCGAGCAGCTCGAGGCCTCGGTGCAGGAGATCGGGCGGCAGGTCCAGGCCTCGGCCGGGCTGGCGCAGGGGGCGGTCTCGGAATCCGGCCAGACCGTGGCTCTGGTCCAGGATCTCAGCACCGCGGCCTCCCGGATCGGCGATGTGGTGGCGCTGATCTCGGGCATCGCGGCCCAGACGAACCTGCTGGCGCTCAACGCCACGATCGAGGCCGCCCGGGCCGGCGCGGCGGGCCGCGGCTTCGCGGTGGTGGCCGCCGAGGTGAAGGCCCTGGCCGAGCAGACGGCCCGGGCCACCGGCGAGATTTCCGGGCAGATCGGCCGGATCCAGGAATCCACAGGCCAAGCCGTCGGGGCGATCGACGGGATCGGAGGCCGCATCCGCGAGATCAGCACGGTCGCCGCCTCGATCGCGGCCGCCGTGGAGGAGCAGGGCGCGGCCACCCAGGAAATCGTGCGCAACGTCTCCGAGGCCGCCACGGGCACCAGCGCGGTCACCGACAACGTCGTGGGCCTGGCGGCCGCCGCCGACGAGACGGGGGCGGCCGCCGCCCAGGTCCTGACCTCGGCGAACGCCCTGTCGCGCGAGTCGGACCGGCTCGGCGCCGCGGTCGCCCGGTTCCTGTCCGACCTGCGGGCGGCCTGAGGACCCTCAGAGCGGCCGGGCGGTCCCGAGACC
>NZ_JBFULS010000064.1:0-29902 GCF_054049775.1 Methylobacterium sp. P5_C11
AGCGCGGCGTCTTCGGTCCCATCGCCGCGTCATGCACGAAGGCTCGCTTACGCCACTTCGCGACTGTCTTGGGGTTCAGTCCATGCTGGGCGGCAAGATCTTTGAGCGGAGCTTTCGATCGCTGTAGCGTTGCTCTGACCGCGTGCGTGGTCGTGGCGCAGCCGTGAAGAACCTGTCCCATAACGCCTCCCGGTGTGCGGCGGTTACAGCTAAATTGATGCCACCACACCGCGGGACTGCACAACTAGGGTTTGCGGCCGCGGCGATCACGGTACCCTGGCACAGCGACCGTCACGCTGTTCCCTCCTTCGCCGTGGTAGCGCGCGGCAACCGAAGCGTTTCAGCGTGCTTCACACTTTTGAAACGCTTCGCCTTCGAGCGAATGCGGCCGAAGCGAAGATCAAGGCGATCGAATGCAGCATCAGCGTTCGATCTTTCTGAAATTGCTGTCTCTGCCTCTACAGTTGCAGAGCGATGACATCATGAATTTCGAGATGGGCGACTCATTCGACTCGATTGCAAAGCGCTCATACTTGACAGCTTGGGTAGGATCTGACCGCTCAGTCGGGCCAGCGAGACGGTATCGGGTTCGCGAGCGCCCTGCTCTGCCTCACGCCCCTCGCGCGGAGGGCGACAGCATTCGCCACAGGCTCCGGTTCACCGCCGTGAGAACCAATCCCAGCCCGGAAAGGGACACCGCGGCAGCGATCAGCGGCAGCTGGCCGTAATCCGCGCCCAGGGTGAGGGCCGTACCACCGATCCAGGCGCCGGTGGCGTTGCCCAGGTTGAACGCGCCCTGGTTCAGGGTGGAGGCGAGGTTCGGCGCATCGCTAGCGGCCTCCACGACCCAGATCTGGAGCGGCGAGACCAGGGCGAAGACCAGACCCGACCACAGGACGATCACGGCCACCGTGAGCGCCGGATGATGCGCGACCGCCACCAGCACCAGCAGCGCCGCGACGATGCCCAGGAAGCTGCCGACGATCGTGGCCATGGCGCCCCGGTCGGCGAGATGGCCGCCCGCGAGGTTGCCGATGGTCAGCCCGAGCCCGGCAGCGAACAGAACTCCGGTCACACCCTGGGGCGTAAACCCGGTCACGCCGGTGAGGAACGGCGTGATGTAGGTGAACACCGTGAAGAAGCTCACCGACGACAGGGTTGAGATCAGCATCGGCCGCAGCACCGGCCAGCGGCCGAGCGCGCGGAACTCGCTGACGAGCCGGCCGCGCGTCCCCGGAAGGCCGGCGGGAACACAGAACTGGATCGCCGCCGCCGCCGCGAGCCCGATCCCAACAACGGCCCAGAAGGTCGCCCGCCACCCGGCGGCCTGCCCGAGCGCGGTGCCGAGGGGCACGCCGAGGACGTTGGCGAGCGTCAAGCCCGCGAACATCAGCGAGACCGCCTGCGTGCGTTTCTCCCGCGGAACCAGATCTCGCGCCACGACGGCACCGATCCCGAAGAACGCCCCATGGGCGAAGGCCGTGAGGATCCGCGCCGCCATCAGAAGGCCGTAGCTCGGCGCCACCGCGCAGCCGAGGTTGCCCGCGAGGAACACGCCGATCAGCGCAAGGAGCGCGGTCTTGCGCGGCAGGCCCGCGGTGGCGATCGCCACGATCGGTGCACCCACGACCACGCCCATCGCGTAGCCCGAAACCAGATAGCCGGCCTGCGGGATGGTGACGCCGAAGCTCTGCGCCACTTCCGGGAGCAGGCCCATGATCACGAACTCGGTGGTACCGATTCCGAAGGAGGCAACGGCGAGGGCGAGGATCGGCAGGGGCGGCACGGCAACATCCTTCGGCGCAGGCGGAGATCCGATGGTGCGGAGCAACATCGCACTGCGACGACGCTTGGATAGCTGTGATGGCGCGGCGCACAGTTGCGCGACGTGCAAGGGCCGCGGCGCGCGTGCCCGCCGACCGGCCGCTTCGCCCACTGTCAGGACGTGATTTTCGCCCCCGCCGAATCAACGGGCGACGGCACGATCGAGGCTGACGAGATGCGGGCAGGTTCCTGACGTCGTCGCGAAGTCATCCCGACCCGGCCACCGGGGGCAACCGACACCGAAGCGTGTTGACCGCAGGGTCGTTGCGCAGACCCGATGCAGTTCGGTCGTTCTTCTCGGAAAATCCCTGGACCGGCACCAACCTGAAGCTGTGCCGCCTGTCAGAATCCGAAGAATATTCCGATGGCCGATCCCCGGGATCTTCGGGTCGGGACGGCGCGTCAGCACGAGTCGTGTGGGACATCGGGACTGACGGGCACGTATTCAGTCACCGGCCAAATCAATCGAGCCGCCGCAGCAGAGGGGCACCCCGTCGCAGCCGCAATGCCGCTGGCGATGCCAGGCTATGCTTCGGACCAAGCCGCCCGCGGCTTCGCCGTCACGAAGTCGATTGAACCTGCTGCGCTGGGACAGACAGCTATTCGACCAAGACCTTCTTCCGGCCACGCGTCTTCGTGGCGGGCGCCGTCGCCATGTCCGGTACCGCCGTTGGCGCGATGCGATGCTTGCGACGCTGCTGTCCCAATCCCAGGGCACGGGCCAATTCGGACCGCTGCGCGGAGTAGTTCGCTGCCGTCATCGGATAATCCCGCGGCAACCCCCACTTCTCACGGTACGCCTCGGGCGTCAGCCCGCGCAGTGTCAGATGCCGACGGAGAGTCTTGTACGGCTTTCCATCCTCGAAGCTGACGATATGGTCAGCCGTCACTGATTTGCGGATCGTTGCCGTGCTCAACTTCTCGACGGGCGAATTGGTGGCCCGACCTTGAGTTGTCAGCGCACTCAATGCCGCATGGATGCCGCCGATCAATCCTGGAAGGTCGCCCGCGGGTACGGAATTATTCGACACGTAAGCGGCCACGATATCGACCGCGAGCTCGATGCACGCTCCGTGCTCGCCATCTGCGTTCTCACTCACGGCAAACCTCGAGAGTTACAATTACTTGAGTCGATCAATCCCTCTCGGATGCGATCGAATTCTCGGAGACTGTAACAGAGTATACGCAAACTCTCAATCGTATTTGCAGCGTGACAGCAAGACAGACGGAATGGGGCGATTCCCGGCGGTGAAGTCGGCGTTGACGGGGTGTTAACCATGCAGCCGCTAGCTTTCGTTAACCATGCGGCAGCCACTCGGAGGCGGCATGTCCTGTGACCTCCGGGCTGTGGTGCCGGAGATGTAGGCGGAGACCGGCATCAGGTGCGGACGGCGGCTGACCGGCGGGAACGGCAGAGGACGCGGCTCGCCATCGCGGCGCTGAGCCTTACGCTCACGGCGGTGCCCGCGACCGCTCAGCGGTTCGACGCCACGAGCCCCGTCACGGGACAACCCGACAATCCCGGCCTCGGCCAGGAGACGTCACCCAACGGCCTGCCGACCCTCAAGCGTAGCATCCCCGACGGTTTCACCCGCGACGAGGGCCGCAATGGCCTCGGTGGCGGAAACTCGGGCGGCGAGCAGACCGGCGGCGACAGCCTCCGCTCACCCCTGTCGCCTCCGATCCCGGCGCAGACTCGGGGGCAGCCGGGCCTGTCCCAGCTCGACACCCGCGTCACCACCGGTGGCCGGCAGACCGGCGGGTCGACGACGGCGCCGGCAAACCTGGCTCCGTCGACCCTCCTGCGCACCAGGGCTGCCCCGCCGCGGCGGATCGGTTCGGCCACGCGGCGGGTGACGCAGGATGTCACCCAGGTTCCGGCACCGTCCCTGCGCTTGACGCCGATCGTCCAGCAGCCGGTGGTCGGCGTTCCGAATCCGCAGGCGGTGATCCCGTTCCGGCCGGGGCTTCCGCTGCTGGCCATCACGCCGGCCCTCGGTCTTCTGACACCGGGTTTCATCCTCGGCACAGACCTCGCGCGCGCGATCCCCACCGATCCAGCCTTCGCGCCGATCGGCTATCAGATCGGCACCTTCACGGTGCTCCCGACCTTCGCGCAGAGCGTCGGTTACGATTCGAATCCGGACCAGACCAATCGCCAGCTCGCCAAGGGCTCGGCGGCTTTCCGCACCGACGCCACGGTCGATTTTCGGAGCAACTGGTCGTCGAGTTCGCTCCAGGGCTCGCTGCGGGGGTCATATCTGGAGACGCCCCAGAACGAGGCCGCGAGTCGGCCCGCGGCCGACGGCACCGTACGCCTGCGCATTGACGCGGACCGGGATCTCCACATCGATGCCGAGGGGCGGTTCCTGGTGGACACGCAACGCACGTCGAGCGCCAATCTTCAGGCGGTGACGGCCACGAGCCGGCCCCTTCTGGCCGTCTATGGCGGCTCGCTGGGCGCCACCGAGACGTTCAACCGACTGTCGGTGACTCTGCGCGGTTCAATCGACCGCTCCGAATTCGACAACGCACAGCTGGCCAACGGAACGACGGTCGATCAATCCGATCGGAACCTGAATCAATACAGCCTTCAGCTCCGCACGGCCTATGAGGTCAATCCCGATTTCAGCCCCTTCATCGACCTGCTCGGTGACACCCGCGTCTACGACCGGCGGATCGACGCCTCCGGCGTGCGCCGGGATTCGGACGGCATCGCCCTCGCCTTCGGGACCAGTATCGGGCTCGGGCGCGCGCTGACAGGCGAGGTTTCCGCCGGCATCCAGCACCGGACCTATGTCGATCCGACCCTACGCGACATCAACGCGCCGCTGCTCAACGCAGCCCTGGTCTGGGCGGCGAGCCCCCTGACGACCGTCCGGCTGACCGCGGCAACCGGCGTGACCGAGACGACGATCCCGGGCTCCAGCGGCGTCCTCACGGAGGTGGCGACCCTGGAAGTCCAGCACGATCTGATGCGCAACCTCTCGATCGTCTTGGGCGGCTCCTACCTCAAGAATGATTATCAGAACAGCACTATCCGGGAGAACGGCTTCTCAGCGACCGCACGGCTCGACTACCACTTCACCCGTTGGCTGACCCTGCGCGGCACTTATCTTTACCAGAAGATCGACAGTACCGTCGCGGGCTCGAGCTTCCGGGAAAACACGTTCCTGCTCGGATTGCGCGTAAATCCCTGATCGGCCCTAGAAGCGCTCTGTCCAGGGCCGCAATTCCAGTTCCGAAGTCCAGGCGCTCCGGTCCTGACGCAGCAGATCCCGGTAGGCTCGCGCGATGGCGTCGGGATCGAGATGGCTGTCCGGAGCCTCAGGCGGTTCGCCGCCGCGGGCCGGATTGCGGATGGCGCCGTCGATGACGACGTGGGCCACGTGGATGCCCTTCGGCTGCAGTTCCCGCGCCAGGCTCTGGCCGAGCCCGCGAAGGGCGAATTTCCCCATGGCGAAGGGCGCCGATTCGGCGAAGCCCTTGATGCTCGCCGAGGCACCGGTCAGCAGGATCGCTCCGTGCCGTCGTGGCAGCATCCGGCGCGCCGCGGCCTGCGCCACGAGGAATCCGCCATAGGCCGAGACCGCGAGCGATTCAGCCACCGCGACGGCATCCAGATCGGCGATCGAACCACGCAGCCGGCCGCTCGCATTGTAGACGACGACGTCCGGAGCGCCGCCGAGGACGGGCTCGAGGCGGGCGAACAGACTTTCCACTTCTTCCGGACGACTGGCGTCGCAGGCGTGCAGGGACGCACCGGATTCCTCCGCCAGGTCCGCGAGCTTGTCGATGTTGCGGGCCGCGAGACCGATCTTCAGGCCATCGGCAGCCAGGAGCCGCGCCAGCGAGGCGCTGAGGCCGGAACCGGCCCCCACGATGAGAGCTCTGGAATAGGTCGGGATCATCGTGTGCTCCTCTGCGCGCCGGTGGAGGATGGTGGCGGGCGCGTCACGCTGGCGGGGGGTCAATCACGGCGCTGCGCGAAGAAGTCCCGGAGAAGGGCCGCCGCCTCGCGTTCACGGAAGCCACCGTAGACCTCTGGCGCGTGATGACAGGTCGGCTGGTCGAAGACCCGCGGTCCGTGCTCCACCCCACCGCCCTTCGGATCGGCGGCTCCGTAGTAGAGGCGCCGGATGCGCGCGAAGGAAATGGCGCCGGCGCACATCGGGCAGGGCTCGAGCGTGACATACAGGTCGCAACCGGTGAGCCGCTCATCGCCGATGGCGGCACAGGCCGCGCGGATCGCCAGGATCTCGGCATGCGCCGTCGGATCATGCAGACGCCGCGGCTGGTTGTGGGCGACGGCCAGCACGATCCCGTCCCGGACCACCACGGCCCCGACAGGGACCTCTCCGGCGGCGGCGGCGGCACGGGCCGCCGCGAAAGCGTGATCCAGCGCGGTCGCGGGACTGGACGGTCCGCGCCCAGGGTCGTGGATCGGATCGGCAGCCAAGGTGTTCTTACTCCATCGCCGGAATGGCCAGGGATCGGACAGACCCGCTGATTCACATCAATGTTAAGGGCTGGAACATTCGAGCGACCGTGACCGTTTCAGACACCAATGCGGCGCCGCCGCAGCTCGAACACAGGGACAACGCCATGAGCAGCACCACCGACAAGATCAAGGGCGTCGCCAACGAGGCTCTCGGAAAGGCCAAGCAGGGCATCGGCGACGTGACTAACAACGACAAGCTGAAGGCCGACGGCGCTGCCCAGGAACTCAAGGGCAAGGCTCAGGGCACTGTCGGCGATGCTAAGAGCGCTGTGAAGTCGGCGACCGACAAGCTCTGAGCACCGTATACGACCGGAACGGAACCCGCCTCAGGCGGGTTCCAGTCTCGTACCGACCCGAATAATGCGAGGATGCCATGATCGGTTGGGCTGTCACCTTTCTCGTTGTCGCTCTCGTGGCGGCGCTCCTCGGTTTCGGCGGCATCGCCGGCACGGCCATGGAAGCGGCCAAGATCGTCTTCTTCATCGCGATCGCGCTCTTCCTGATCTCCGCCGTCTTCGGCGTCATGCGCGGGCGCTCGCCCAGGCTCTGAGGTTCCGGTACTGGTCTGTGCGTCGAGGCGGTCCGAAGGGGCCGCCTTTTTGCGTTCAAGCTGCTGGCACGGGCTCAAGACCCGTCTCGCCTGCGCGGGGCGGCTCTGATAAGCCGCGGGCATGAGCGACATGCCGAACGACGATACGCCGGAGGGGGCTGCCCGTCCGGCCCCGGTTTCTCCTCGCAGCGAGAGCTGGACGCCGCCGACCGACGCGGGAACCGCCGAGGCGGCGCCTGACGCGGCCACGAAGGCTGCCGCCAAGCCGCGGGCCGCGCGTAAAGGCCCGCAGTCGGAGGCCGAACCATCCACCGGAGCCGAGGGATCGACCGAGACGCCCCCCGGTGAGCGCATCGCGAAGGCGATGGCGCGCGCCGGCATCGCCTCGCGGCGCGACGCGGAGGTTATGATCCTGGCGGGACGCGTCAGCGTCAACGGCGAGACGCTGGCCTCCCCCGCACGCAACGTCACCGAGACTGACCGTGTCCTGATCGACGGCGAGCCGATGCCGTCCCGGGAACGCAGTCGCCTGTGGATCTTCCACAAGCCCCGGGGCGTGGTGACTACGGCCCGGGATCCGGAGGGCCGCCAGACCGTGTTCGACGTGCTCCCCGAAGAATTGCCACGGGTGGTGGCCGTCGGGCGTCTCGACATCAACACCGAGGGCTTGCTGCTCCTCACCAACGACGGCGGCCTCGCCAAGGTCATCGCACATCCCGATACCGGTTGGCTGCGACGCTACCGCGTCCGCGCCCACGGCGACACCGACCAGGCGCAGCTCGACAAGCTCGCCAAGGGCGTGACGATCGACGGGATGGAGTACGGCCCGGTGGAGGCCACCCTCGACCGCGTCCAGGGCGACAACGTCTGGCTGACGCTCGGCCTGCGCGAGGGCAAGAACCGTGAGGTCAAGCGAATCCTCGAGCATCTCGGGCTCTCGGTGAACCGGCTGATCCGGCTCTCCTTCGGTCCATTCCAGCTGGGCGACCTCGAGGTCGGACTGGTGGAGGAGGTGCGCACGCGCGTGCTGAAGGATCAGCTTGGCAAGAGCCTCGCCGAACAGGCGGAAGTGGATTTCGACAGCCCGGTGCGGGAGCCGATTCCGCCCTTCGGCGGACCGCGCACGGACGGCCGCGATGCGCAGCCGGCGCCGAACCGGCGCAACGCGGCCCGTCCTGCGCCGACGCCGCGCGTCTCGACGGGCGGTACCGGCCCCGGGCCGCGCAAGTCCAGCTGGCGCGACGACGAGGGCGAGAAGCCAAGGGGTACGCGTGTGCCCCGTCGGGGCGGCGATCCCAGGGCCGCCCAGGCGGCCGCGGCGGAACGCGGCCGCGAGCGCGTCGGCTCGATCCGTGCCGGCGAGCGCAGAGTCATCGTGGAGCGGCTCGCGGCCACGCCGGTGGAGCCCGCCCCCGCCGAGAAGCCCCGCCGTCGCTTCGCCGACAACGCGACCTCCGAGCGGCCACCGCGCAACGCCTTTCCACGCCCCGATCGCGGTGCGGACACGCGCGGTGCAGACTCGCGCAACGCCCGCGATCGACCGCGCCGGGAAAACGCGCGCGCCGAAGGGCCACGGAGCGATACGCGCTTCGACGAGCGTCGCAGCGGGAAGCCGGAGGGCCGGCGCGACCGACCTTTCGAGGCCGGATCGAGCGAAGGCGCATCGCGCAAACCGGGCGGATTCCGCGGACCGAAGCCGGCGGCTGGTGGCGGCAAACCGGCTTTCGGTGGTCCCAAGCCGGGCGGTGCTCGTCCGGGCGGTTCCCGTCCCGGCGGCAAGCCGGGCGGCTTCGCCAGCAACGGATCCGGCAAGGGTGGCGCCCGGCCCGGCGGCCGACCCGGTGCTCCGCGCGGTGGTGCCAAGCCCGGCGGCGGTGGGCGGTCGCCGCGCGGACCGCGATGAGGATCGTCGGCGGTGCGTGGCGGGGACGCAAACTCGCGACGCCGCGCACCGACGCCATCAGGCCGACATCGGACCGGCTGCGTGAATCGTTGTTCAACGTCCTGGCGCACGCCTATGACGACGCCGTCGTGGGTGCCCGGGTCCTCGACCTGTTCGCCGGCACGGGCGCCCTCGGTTTCGAGGCCCTGTCGCGGGGGGCGGCCACAGCACTCTTGGTTGACGAGGGCGCTGAGGCCCGCGCGGTCATCCGCGCCAACATCGAGGCTTTCGGCGCTGAGGGCGTGACCCGCCTGTTCCGGCGCGATGCGACGCGGCTCGGGCCGGCCGCGACGGCGGGCACCTTCTCCCTGGTTTTCTGCGACCCGCCCTATGGCCGCGACCTGGCGCCACGCGCCCTCGCGAGCGCCGCCGCGGGTGCGTGGATCGAGCCTGGCGCGCTGGTGGTGGTCGAGGAAGCCGAAACCGTAGCCTCCGTCTGGCCGGCCGGTTTCACCGAGCTGGAGCGACGCGTGTACGGGGAAACCGCCGTGGCGATCGCCCGCTTCACGGCCTGAGCCGCGCCTGCGGCTACTCGACCGGCGCCGTCGTCGGGACGTCCAGTTCCGGCCCGAAATGGATCGCCAGCCAAACGGTAGGCGTGTCAGTCCACTCCACCCGGTGCCGGCGATGCGGCGCGATCAGCACGGCATCGCCGGCGGCAAGACTACGGGGGCCGGGCTCATCGGCGAAGCGCAAATCCGCCGCACCCGCCAGGATGGCGACCCATTCGGAATGCGGTTGATCGTAGTGGAAACCGGGCGGGCTCGCTTGGCCGGTCGAGACGATGCGTTCCACGCGCAGGCCGGGCGCGGAGACCAGAACCGACACGATCTCGTCGGTCTCGTCGTGCGGCAGATAGGCCAGAAGATTGGTCACGGGCGTCGGGGTTGCGGCCATGGTCTCCCCGCTCGATCCGTTCCGCGATGGCTCTATGCCGCGCGTCAGGCTTTTCCGGAAGCCGCGGCTCCCTGATGGGCGGCCTCGTCAGCCGGCTTAGTCTGACCGATCCGCGCTGCGGATTTCACGAGCGACAGCACGTCCCGACGCATCTGCTCGTCGGCGATCTGATTGTAGGCCCGGAGAAGCTCGACGGCCCCGGCGACCCGCAGCAGCGTCGGGCCGTTCTCCGTGACCGCCTCGGGCTCCGGCTCGAAGAAGCTGGAGACCGGGACGCCAAGCCGCTCGGCGATCGCCTGCAGGCGGCCGGCCCCGACCCGGTTCTTGCCGGTCTCGTACTTCTGGACTTGCTGGAAACTGACGCCCAGCGCGCTGGCCAGGGCGGACTGGCTGAGCCCGTTGGCGGCCCGAAGGAACGCGATGCGGCTGCCGACCCCGTGATCGATCGCGGTAGTCTGCTTCGGCTTGGGGGTTGGGTTGGCCATGGTGGGTAGTCCGGATGTTCTGGCTGTTAGCAGGCTTGCTCGCCCGGATTGCGGGCGCCAATCACAACCAACAGGTGCAACATTAGGCGTCCGAGATCCAGAGCTGTCGCCTGTTAGTGCCACAGATCAGCCACGCGCGCAACGAATGGTTACGCTATCGAAATCTTAGGTCGCGAAGTCGGCCGCCCCGCCCCTTCAGTCGCCACGATGATAGCGCCACAAATACGGACGACGATCAAATAAAAGTGAGCAGATTTATCTAATCATCGACTTTCGAAAACTGTGGGGCGCTATTCGGTGCCCTGCGACGCGTCGGTTCGCCCGAATGGATCCCTTGCGTCCGGACCGGCAAACGGCCGCTCGATCCCGGCTTTCCTGCCGCCTGAATTCACGCCGCCGGACCGAGCCACGCGGTCACGATTCGCAACTGTTCGTCGTCCAGCAGCGCCGGCGCGTGACCGCAATCCGGGATATCGACCCGCTCGGTGGGTGGACCGCGCCGGGTCATCTCGTCGGCCGTGGCGGCGAGCAGCAGCTCCGAGCGTTCCCCGCGCAACAGCAGGACGGGACAGGAGATCGCGTCCCAGTCGCGCCACATGCTGACGCTGTAGACCCGCCCGGGCCGGAACGCGTCGCCGATGCCGGGATCGTAATGGGGCCGCCAGCCACCGTTGGGTTCCGGGAAGAAGCTGTGTTTGGCGATGTGGCGCCATTGCTCGTCGGTGAGCGGCCCGAACGCGCCCAGCACGGTGCGCAGGCGCGACTCGCCCGAGGCGAGGTTGTGGTGCAACCGCGGCGCATCGCGCAGGCGTGAGCCGATATGCCGGATCGGCGCCCAGGGCAGGAACGGGCCGATATCATTGACCACCATCCGGCGGATGGGAGAGCGGGCCGCGGCGGCGAGGACCATGCCGGTCAGGCCGCCGAGGGAGGTGCCGACCCAGTCGATCTTCCCGACGATCCGGAGATGGGCGATGAGCGCCGCCATGTCGGCGGCGTATTGCGGCAGGCCGTAGAGTTCCGGGTCCTTCAGCCATCCGCTCAGGCCGCGCCCGGGCAGGTCCGGGCAGACCACTCGGTATCCCAGCTTCGCCAGCCGGTAGCCGAGGGCGTCGAAGTCCCGGCCCTGGCGGCTGAGACCGTGGACGCAGACGACGACGTGCGGGCTGTCCGGATCACCCCACTCCACGTAGGCGATGCGATGGAAATCGTGCGGCGCGTAGGCCTGGAAGTGGCCGGTCCGGAACGGCACGTCGGCACGGCTCAGGTCGTCGAGGCGCGGCACCGGTGCTGTGGCGGTGCCCTGTCCCGCGGCGTGGATGTTCACGGCGTCTCCGACCGCGCCGCGGCCTCGCGCGCGAGGCGGCCGGTGGTCTGATGAAGATCGACCATCTGGTCGGTGAACCGGCGTGACTGCTCCTGCAGGAACGCCATGTTCAACGCCGCTATTTCCCGGACGTCAGCCGCCTTGGCGATCCGGTCCGCGAAGTCGAGGTTGGCCCGGACATTCGTATCCGAGGCCACGAGCATGCGGTGGGCGATCTCACGCATCGCCGCCATGGCGTGGACGGCGTTATCCTCGAAGGCGTTGTAGAGCCGCGCCCCGGCGGTCTCCCACTGCTCGCGCATTCGGCGTGCGCCGGCGACGTTGCTGTCGGTGAGCTGGTGGGCGGTGTCACGGCTGGAGCCCAACACGGAGCGCCATCCCTCGAAACTCTGCGTCACGGACGATTCGAAGGCGTTCAGCGCCATCTCACCGGCCTCGGCGAGGCTCTCGTACGCCTCGCGCGCCCGTGCGACGCCGCTCTCGGCCATGGCGCGCCCGGCCCCGGTGGAGACCATCGGCAGGTTGTCGTTCCCCACTATCGTCTTCCCCTGTCGGCCTGTCGCGCCCGACCCAACCACAACGTGGCTCGGAGAACCGGCATCCGCCAGGGTTGCGTCGCCGTCAACAGGGCTCGGTGACAGATCGCGCGCGTGACGCCGCCCATCGCCGCGCCGCCGATTGACAGGCGGTACGGCCGCGAAATCATCCTGGGGTGGAGCGCACGCCACGCCCGACGCCTGATCAGAAGGCCCAACGATGACGGAGACGCCTCCGATTTACGCCGAGAGGTTCGAGACCGGCGATCACCCGTTCGAGGTCGGTCTCGGCCGCAGGCCGGCCAACGACGTCCCGCTGACCCCGGCGAGCCTGCTGGCGCGCGCCGCCGCCGCCGCCGGCGCGAGAGTCGCGGTCGTCGACGGCGCGCGGCGCCTCACCTACGCGGATCTCTACGCCCGCTGCCGTCGCCTCGCCGGCGGCCTGGCCGGCCGGGGAGTCGGGCGGCTCGATACCGTGGCGATCCTGGCGCCGAACGTCACGGAAATGATCGAGGCCCATTTCGCCGTGCCCATGGTCGGGGGGGTCCTGAACCCGCTCAATACTCGCCTCGACCCAACGACGATCGCGTTTTCGCTCCGGCACGGCGGCGCTCGGGTCCTGATCGTCGAGGCCGAGTTCGGCGCGCTGGCCGCGAAGGCGCTCGCCGAACTCGGCGAGCCCGTCCTGGTGGTGGCGATCGGCGAGACCGGCATCGACGGGGCGCTGCCCTACGAGATGCTGCTGGCCGAGGGCGATCCGGACTATGCCTGGAAAGGCCCGACGGACGAGTGGCAGTCGCTCTGCCTGCTCTACACATCCGGCACGACCGGCGACCCGAAGGGCGCGGTCTACAGCCATCGCGGCGGCTATCTCCAGGCTCTCGGCAACGCCGTCACCTTCGGGCTCACCGCCGACAGCGTCTATCTCTGGACGCTTCCCATGTTCCATTGCAGCGGCTGGTCGTATCCCTGGGCGAGCGTCGCCGCCTGCGCCACGCAGGTCTGCCTGCGCCGAGTCGAGCCGGCGGCGATCTTCCGGCTGATCGCCGAGCATGGCGTGACACATCTCTGCGGCGCGCCGATCGTCCTGTCGATGATCGCGCACGCGCCGGCCAACAACCGCAGGCCGTTCCCCCAGCGCGTGCGCTGCGCGGTCGGCGGCGCGGCCCCGTCCTCGACGATCATCCGCACCATGGAGGAACTGGGCTTCCAGGTGACGCACCTGTACGGCGCGACCGAGAGCTACGGCCCTGCGACGGTCTGCCTGGCGCAGCCGGACTGGACGGACCTGGACGATCCCGAGCGCTACGCCCGCATGGCCCGCCAGGGCGTGCCGCTGGCGACCCTGGAAGCCCTGTGCGTGGCCGATGCGGCGACGGACGCGCCGGTGCCCCGGGACGGCATGGCCGTTGGCGAGATCCGCCTGCGCGGCAACACGGTGATGAAGGGGTATCTCAAAAATCCGGACGCCACCGAGCAGGCGCTCGCCGGCGGCTGGTATCGGACCGGCGACCTCGCGGTCTGGCACCCCGACGGCTCGGTCGAGATCAAGGACCGGGCTAAGGACATCATCATCTCCGGCGGCGAGAACATCTCCAGCCTGGAGGTCGAGGAGGTGCTGATGCGCCACCCTGCGGTGATGCTGGCGGCCGTGGTGGCGCGGCCGGACCCGACCTGGGGGGAGAGCCCCTGCGCGTTCCTGGAGATGAAGCCCGGCGCCTCCCCGCCGAGCGAGCAGGACCTGATCGCGTTCTGCCGCGAGCGGATGGCCCGATTCAAGGTGCCGAAGACCGTGGTGTTCGGGCCGCTGCCGAAGACGTCGACGGGCAAGATCCAGAAATTCGTGCTGCGCGAACAGGCGCGGGCGCTCTGAGCCGCGCCTGTTCGCGGCGGTCGCTACAGGCCCGAGACGAGGTGGCCGCCATCAACCGCCACGACGCTGCCGGTCATGTAGGACCCCGCCTCCGAAGCGAGCAGCAGGAGCGGTCCGTCGAGTTCGGCGGCCTCCCCCAGACGGCGCTGCGGCACGCGCTTGATCAGCGCCCGGCCGGCTTCGGACTCGAAGAAGGCGTCGTTCAGCTCGGTCTTGATATAGCCCGGTGCCAGGGCGTTCACGCGGATGCCGTAGCGCGCCCATTCCAGTGCCAGGCTCTTGGTCAGCTGAACGACCGCGGCCTTCGAAGCCGCGTAGGGGGTCAGGCCGCCCGCAACCCGCAGACCCAGGATCGAGGCGATGTTGACGATGCTGCCACCCGCGCCGTTGCGGACCATGCGCCGTCCGGTGGCCTGAGCGACCAGCCAGACGCCCTTGAGGTTGGTGTCGAGGACCGCGTCCCAGGAATCCTCGTCGAGGTCGAGGGCCGGCTTCGTGGCCGTCACGCCGGCATTGTTCACCAGGACCGCCACGGGACCGAACCGCGCCTCCGCGGCGTCGAGCGCCCGCTCGACGCTGCCGGCGTCGGTGACGTCCATGACGATCGCGTGGGCCTCGCCGCCTTCCGCCTCCACCCGCGCGACCGTCTCGGCCAGGGCATCGGCGCGGCGCGCCCCGAGGGACAGACGCGCCCCAGCCCGGGCCAGCGTCCCCGCGAAGTGACGGCCGAGGCCGCTGGAGGCGCCGGTTACCAGGACGTGGCGGCCGGCGAGATCGAACGGGCCGGACATCTCAACGCACCGTCGCGGCGGCGGGCGCCGCATGACGGAGTCGCGATCCGGATCCGTCGGCGCGTTCCTGGCATGTGGCGGCGGGTGTCGCGTCGGTGATGACGATATCGCTCATGGTTCCGAGCCTCCCCTTCCCGCGCCGGCCTTTCGGGACGGCCTGATCGCCGGTCCGCGGACCGTGTTTGCATCGCCCGTTGTGGACCGGGCGCCTCCGCGCCGCCAGCGGGATCGGCACCGGGACGCTAACGGCGACCGAACAGGCGTTCGATGTCGGCGAGCTTGAGTTCGATTGAGGTGGGCCGGCCATGATTGCACTGGCCGGAGTTGGGCGTCACCTCCATCTCGCGCAGGAGCGCGTTCATCTCCTCAGGCCGGAGGCGCCGGCCGGCGCGGATGGAGCCGTGGCAGCTCATGCGCGACAGCACGGCATCCAGGCGCCGCCCGAGCGGTCCGCCCTCGGCGGCCGGGGCGCCCCCCTCCTCCTCGCCGCTCGCCTCCAGGGCGTCGAGGATGTCGGTGACGAGATCGCGCACCGAGGCACCGATCAGCGCGGCCGGGACCTCGCGGACCAGCACCGCGCCGGGTCCGAACGCCTCGATGGCGAGACCCAGGCGGTCGAGGTCCGGGGCGGCGGCGACGAGCCGGTCAGCCTCCTCGGGACTCATCTCGACGACGTCAGGGATCAGGAGCCCCTGCCGGGCGATGCCGCCCGCTTCCCGCTCGGCCTTCATCCGCTCGTAGACGAGGCGCTCGTGGGCCGCGTGCTGGTCGACGATGACGACGCCGTCGCGGGTCTGGGCGAGGATGTAGGTCTCATGGATCTGGGCGCGGGCGGCACCGAGGGGGTGGTCGAGCCCCTCGGCGGCCTCGAAGGCGGCCCGGGTGTCCGCCCGGGGTGGGGCCATCTCGTAAGGCGGCTCCGGCGGCGCGAAGGCCGCCTGGGGCGCTTCGCCGAAGCCCGTCGGATCCGTGAGCGCCGGGTCCGGCGCCGGGCGCCACGCGGCGGCGGCCTGCCGGTAGCCGGAGGGCGCCCCCACCGAAGGCGCGCCGGCGGGGAACAGGCCCGGCCGGGTCGGCTGGAACAGGCTCGGCGCGGCAGCGCCGCTGTGGATCCCGAGCGGTGGGCCGGACGGACGCAGGGCGTCGAGGGTCCGGGCGCCGCCGGTGGTGGCCGAGCGGGCGCCGCCCCGGCGCAGGGCGTCGTGGATCGCGCTGACCATCAGCGCCCGCACGAGGCCCGGCTCGCGGAACCGCACTTCTGTCTTGGCCGGATGGACGTTGACGTCGACCAACTCGGGATCGCAGGCGATGGCGAGGCCGAGCACCGGATGGCGGTCGGAGGCCAGGGTATCGGCATAGGCCCCGCGCACCGCCCCGAGGAGCAGGCGGTCGCGGACCGGGCGGCCGTTGACCGCAAGATGGATGTGGGTCCCGGCCCCGCGGTGGTAGGTCGGCAGGCCGATATGGCCGGTCACCGCGAGCCCCTCCCGGGCCAGGGAGACGGGAAGGGCATTGGCGGCGAAATCCGGCCCGAGCACGGCGGCGAGGCGGCGCAGAGCCGCGTCCGGTCCGGCCTCCGCTGGCAGCACGAGGGGCTGCCCGGCATCGGCACGCAGCGTGAAGCGGATGCCCGGCTGGGTCACGGCGAGGCGCCGCAAGGCCTCGGCGATGGCGGCGTTCTCCGCCCGGTCGGATTTCAGGAACTTGAGGCGGGCCGGCGTCGCGGCGAACAGTTCGGTCACCTCGATCCGGGTGCCGCGCTGGGCCGGTGCCGGGCGCACCTGACCCTTCAGCCCCGCTTCGACAGTCAAGGTCGCCCCGGCCTCGGCCTCCCCGGTCCGGGTCACGATGGCGAGCCGCGACACCGCGCCGATCGACGGCAGGGCCTCGCCGCGGAAACCGAGGGTGTCGATCGCCGTGAGGTCGCCCGCCGGCAGCTTCGACGTGGCGTGACGCTCGACCGCGAGATCGAGGTCGTCCGGGCTCATGCCGCGGCCGTCGTCGACCACGCGGATGAGCCGACGGCCGCCGGCCTCGACGGTGACCTCGATGGTCTGAGCCCCGGCATCGACGGCGTTCTCGACCAGCTCCTTCACGGCCGAAGCGGGACGCTCCACCACCTCGCCCGCCGCGATGCGGTCGACGAGCACGGGATCGAGGAGGCGGACCGACGGCGCTGACGGGGATGCGGACATTGCCGCCGAGAATAGTCCCTGCACGGCGGCGATCCAATCGCCGCGTTGGGGGATCGCGGCCGCTCAGGCGCGCCGCGTCGAGCCGCCCAGGGAGATCCGGCCCGCGCCACCGCCCCGCGCCCCGTGGCTCGGCGCCGCGTAGGGTCTGCGGGACAGATCGTAGAGGGCGGTTCCGACGAGCCCCGCGGTCCGGCGCAGGCTCGTGCCGTCGCAGGTCGCCGCGACGCGGACGCCGAGCGCATGGGTGTGGCTGCGGCCGTAGAGCCAGACCGCGAGCCGCGCCCGGGTCGCTTCCGGTATGCCGTCGAGGAGGTATGCGGCCCCATCCGGATCCGCCTTGATCAGGCGGCCGACCACGTCCGGCGCGACGGGGCAGTCGAGGGCGGGATCGTCGATGCTGAGCGCGCGGTCGTGCGTCATGGCGGTCCCTGACAACCGAGGAGCGTCAGGGTGGGGTCTGTTGGTTAACGAAGTGTGACCGCGCCGGCCCATCGAGCCGCCGGCGCGGATCCGGCGCTACAGTGGCCGGCGGATCAGCCGGGCGATCAGGCCGACGATGCCCTCGCGGAAGAGCAGCACGCAGAGCACGAACACGCAGCCCTGGATGATCGTCACCCAGGCGCCGAACTGCGCGAGGTAGGTCTCCATGGTGACGATCACCAGCGCGCCGACGATCGGCCCGAACACGGTGCCCATGCCGCCGACGAGGGTCATCAGCACCACCTCGCCCGACATCGACCAGTGGACGTCGGTGAGCGAGGCCAGCTGGAACACGATCGCCTTGGTGGAACCGGCAAGCCCGGCCAGCGTCGCCGAGAGAACGAACACCGCGAGCTTGTACTGGCTGGCCCGGTAGCCCAGCGAGATCGCCCTCGGCTCGTTGTCGCGGATCGCCTTCAGCACCTGCCCGAAGGGCGAGTGGATGATGCGGTAGATCAGCAGCATCCCGGCCATGAAGATCACGGCGACCACGGCGTACATCGCCCGGTCGTCCGCGAGGCTGAACGTGCCGAACAGCGCCCCGCGCGGCACCGCCTGGATGCCGTCCTCGCCGCCCGTGAACTTCGCCTGCAGTGAGAAAAAGAACACCATCTGGGCGAGCGCCAGGGTGATCATCGAGAAGTAGATACCCTGCCGGCGGATCGCCAGAGCGCCGAAGACCAGACCGAGCAGCGCCGCCGTGACGGTCCCGCTGAGGATCGCGAGTTCCGGTGTGAAGCCGAGCTGCTTGGCCGTGTAGGCGCAGAGGTAGCTCGCCATGCCGAAATAGGCGGCGTGACCGAAGGAGAGCAGGCCGCCGTAGCCGAGCAGCAGGTTGAAGGCGAGCGCGAACAGCGCGAAGCACAGAACCTTCATCAGGTAGACGGGGTACAGCACCAGCGGCGCCACGATCAGCAGCACGGCGATGCCGACGAAGATCAGGCGATGCAGCGCCTTGTCGTCGCGGCTGTTCGGCAGCGCTGCGGCGATCGGGGCGGCGTCGAGGGCGGCGGTGTCGGCCATGAAAATCGTCCCTCAGATCGCGATCAGGCCGCGCGCCCGAACAGGCCGGCGGGTTTGACGAGGAGCACCACCACCATGATCACGAAGATCACGGTGGCCGAGGCCTCCGGATAGAACACCTTGGTCAGTCCCTCGACGAGGCCGAGGGTGAAGCCCGTGATCACCGAGCCGAGGATCGAGCCCATGCCGCCGATGACGACGACGGCGAAGACCACGATGATGATGTCGGCGCCCATGTTGGGGTTCACCGAATAGATCGGCGCGGCAAGCACCCCGGCGAAGCCCGCGAGCGCGACGCCGAACCCGTAGGTCAGGGTCAGGAACAGCGGCACGTTGACCCCGAAGGCCTGGACCAGCGTCGGGTTTTCGGTGGCGGCGCGAAGGTAGGCGCCGAGCTTGGTCTTCTCGATCACGAGCCACGTGGCGATACAAACGACGAGCGAGGCGACGACCACCCAGGCCCGGTAGTTCGGGAGGAACATAAAGGGCAGGCGCTGGCCGCCGGACAGTTCCGCCGGGATCGCGTAGGGGAGCCCGGAGACGCCGTACTGGTTGCGGAACAGGCCCTGGATGATCAGCGCGAGGCCGAAGGTCAGGAGCAGGCCGTACAGGTGGTCGAGCTTGTAGAGCCGGGCGATGAGCACCCGCTCCAGCACGATTCCGAAGGCCCCCACCACCAGGGGCGCGAGCCCCAGCGCCCACCAGTAGCCGAGGCCGAAATAGGTGAGCAGCATCCAGGCCACGAACGCGCCCATCATGTAGAGCGCGCCGTGGGCGAAGTTGATGATGTTCAGGAGGCCGAAGATGATCGCCAGCCCCAGCGACAGGATCGCGTAGAACGAACCGTTGATCAGGCCGAGCAGCAGTTGCCCGAACAGGGCCTGCATCGGCACACCGAAGATCGTGGTCATGGCCGTACTCCGCGCCCCGATCGCATGCTCAGCCCTTCACGAGGGGGCAATTGCCCTCATTGAGCGGCCGGAAGACCTGATCGCCCGGGATCGTCTCGAGCTTCTTGTAGAGATCCCACTCGCCCTTCGACTCGGCGGGCTTCTTGACCTCGAACAGGTACATGTCGTGGATCTTGCGGCCGTCCGCGCGGATCACGCCCTTGCCGAACAGCGGGTCGTCGGTGGGCATCGCCTTCATCTTGGCCACCGCGGCGGCGCCGTCGGCGGTCGACTTCAGCTCGGCCACAGCCTTCAGGTAATGGAGCACGTCGGAATAGACGCCGGCATGGTTGGCGGTGGGCTTCGAGCCGCCCTTCATCTGCTTGGCGAACCGGTCCGAGAAGGCGCGGGTCTGGTCGTTCAGGTCCCAGTAGAACGGCTCGGTCAGCACCAGCCCCTGGGCGACCTTGGTGCCGAGCGAGTGCACGTCCGACGAGAAGACCAGGAGGCCGGCCAGCGCCTGCCCGCCCTCGGTGATGCCGAACTCGCCGGCCTGCTTGATCGAGTTGATCGTGTCGGTGCCGGCATTGGCGAGACCGATCACCTTGGCGCCCGAACCTTGCGCCTGGAGCAGGAAGGACGAGAAGTCCGAGGTCGGGAACGGGGTCTTCACCGAGCCCACGACCTTGCCGCCGTTCTTGGTGATGACCGCGCTGGTGTCGCGCTGGAGGGTCTGGCCGAAGACGTAGTCGGCGGTGAGGAAGAACCACGAAGTACCGCCGCGCTTCACCATGGCGCCGCCGGTGCCGTTGGCGAGCGCCACCGTGTCGTAGACCCAGTGGATGGTGTTCGGCGTGCATTGCGGGCCGGTCAGGTCGGCCGTGCCGGCGCCGGTGTCGATGAAGACCTTGTTCTTCTCCTTGGTGACCTGGCTGATGGCGAGCGCCACCGAGGAGGTCACGCCGTCGGTGATCATGTCGACGTTGTCGCGGTCGTACCATTGCCGGGCGATCGCGGCACCGACGTCCGGCTTGTTCTGGTGGTCGGCCGAGACGATCTCGACCTTCAGGCCGTGCTGCTCCGGCTTGAAGTCCTCGAGGGCGAGCTTCGCGGCGACCACCGAGCCCTCGCCGCTGATGTCGGAATAGGCGCCCGAGCGGTCGCCGAGGATGCCGATCTTCACGTTCGTCTGTGCCGCCGCGGTACCCATCATCAGGGCTCCGGCGAGGGCGGCGAGGGTCACGGGCCGGGCGATACGTCCGAACATTGCGTTTTCATCCTCCGGCGGCGCGGCAGATCTTGCCGGCCGAGTATCGAGACGCCGATTGCTGGCGATTCTAGCTTCTTCAGGTGCGGGCTTCAGACGCCGAGATAGGCGTGCAGCTTGTCGATATTGGCGTCAAGCGCGTCGTTGGGGATCATATCGACCACCCGCCCCTGCTCGATGACGAAATGCCGGTCCGCCAGCGTCTGGGCGAAGCGAAAGTTCTGTTCGACCAGCACGATCGTGTAGCCCTGGGACTTCAATTGCTGGATGGTGCGGCCGATCTGCTGGACGATGACCGGTGCGAGACCTTCCGTGGGCTCGTCGAGGAGGATCAGCTTGGCACCGGTGCGCAGGATGCGGCCGATCGCCAGCATCTGCTGCTCGCCACCGGAGAGTTTGGTGCCCTGGCTGCCGGCGCGCTCCTTGAGGTTCGGGAAGAGCTGGTGGATCTCCGCCACCGACATGCCCCCCGGCTTCACCCGCGGCGGCAGCATCAGGTTCTCGTGAACCGTGAGGCTCGCGAAGATGCCCCGCTCCTCCGGAACGTAGCCGAGCCCGAGCCGGGCGATGTTGCGCGAAGCCATCCGGATCGTCTCAACGCCGTCATAGACGATGGAGCCCGTACGCTTGCCGAGGATGCCGATGATCGCCCGGAGAGTCGTGGTCTTGCCGGCGCCGTTGCGGCCGAGCAGGGTGATCACCTCGCCCGCACGGACGTCGATATCGATCCCGTGGAGCACATGGCTCTCGCCGTACCAGCCCTTCAGGCCGCGGACCGTCAGGAGGGCGTCGGCCGCCTTGGCCGGAGCCGGGGTCTTCAGTGCCGCCTCACGCATGTCCCGCCCCGATATACGCTTCGACCACGCGTGGATCCTTGGAGACGGTGGCGTAGTCGCCCTCGGCGAGCACCTGGCCGCGGGCGAGAACGGTGATCCGGTCCGACAGGGAGGCGACGACCGACAGGTTGTGCTCGACCATCAGGATGGTCCGATCCTTCGAGACCCGGCGGATCAGCTGCGCCGTACGCTCGACATCCTCGTGGCCCATGCCGGCCATGGGCTCGTCGAGGAGGAGCATCTCGGGGTCGAGGGCGAGCGTGGTTGCGATCTCGAGGGCGCGCTTGCGGCCATAGGACAGCTCGACCGCCAGCACGTCGGCGAACTCGGAGAGACCGACGGCCTCCACGAGGGCCAGCGCCTCGCCGTTGAGCGCCCGCAGCACACGCTCCGGCCGCCAGAAGTCGAAGGAATCGCCGCGCCGCCGCCGCTGCAGGGCGATGCGGACGTTTTCCATCACCGTGAGATGGGGGAAGACGGCCGAGATCTGAAACGAGCGCACCAGGCCGAGCCGGGCCACGTCGGCGGCCTTCAGGCCGGTGATGTCCCGATCCTTGTAGCGGATCGTCCCGGCGGTGGGGATGAGGAACTTGGTCAGCAGGTTGAAGCAGGTGGTCTTGCCGGCACCATTCGGCCCTATGAGGGCGTGAATCGTTCCGCGCTCCACCTGCAACGCCACGCCGTTGACGGCCCGGAATCCGCGGAATTCCATCGTCAGGCCATCGGTCGCCAGGATTATATCCCGTGCCAAGCGTGTCCCTCCCGGGTTAGACTTCTTGCCGCCATATCGCCGATCCCCGGCCCTACAGTCCATCGCAATCGATCACGGCGACGCGACAATCCCCGGTGAGTGATATCGATCGGACTGGCGGCGCAGATCCGCGTGGTCTGAGCTTGACCGGAACACATCGCGTGATTAACGCAGACAAATTCTGTCGACTTGCTTCGGGAGGGCTACGGCATGGTCGGTCAGGCCGCCTATCTCGCTGTCGATTGGGGCACGACCAACCGACGGGCTTACGCCATGTCGGCCGAGGGCACGGTGCTGGACAGCCTGCAGGACGACCGCGGCATCCTCGCCCTCACGCCCGCTGATTATCCGGCCGAGATCGACGGGCTGCGTGCGCGGCTCGGTGCACACGCGGTCATCGCCGCGGGGATGGTCGGATCCAACCGGGGCTGGCGCGCGGCGCCCTACGTGGCCGCGCCGGCAAACCTCGTCGCCCTGGCGGATGGCTGCGTGGAGGCCGCACCCGGAGTGCGGATCGTTCCAGGGGTCGCCCTGCGGGACGGGAAGCGTCCCGACGTGATGCGGGGCGAGGAGATCCAAGTCTTCGGCGCGATCGGCACGGGGGCTGCGCCTGCGACCGCACTGTTCTGCCAGCCTGGCACCCACAACAAGTGGATCGAAGCGGTCGACGGTGCGATCACCGATTTCACCACCGTGATGACCGGTGAGATTTTCGCCCTGCTGCGCGGACACGGCATCCTGGCGGGAATGCTCGACGGTGACGTCCGGGACGGAGCGGCTTTCCGGAAGGGCGTGCGCCGCGGCCTCACGGCCCAAAACCTCGCTGCGGCGCTTTTCGAGGTTCGGGCCGGCCTGCTGCTCGACCGGCTTTCTCCGGGCGACGCCGCGTCCCACGCCAGCGGCATCCTGATCGGCGCCGATGTCGGCACCCGGGCAGATCTGGGTCGGCGCCCGGTCCATCTGCTTGGCGGCGGCACTCTCGGCGCGCTTTACGCCGCCGCCATCACCGAGGCGGGCGGGAACCCGATCGTCGTGCCGGACGGTTCCACCACGGCCGGCATCCACGCCATCTGGAGTCTTCGGGCATGACGATCCTCGACCGGTTCGAGGCGGCCTTCGCAGCCTGCCCCCTCGTCGCGATCCTGCGGGGGCTGACTCCGGACGCCGCGCCGGACGTCGGCGACGCCCTCGTCGAAGCCGGCTTCCGCCTGATCGAGGTCCCGCTTAACTCCCCCGAGCCGCTGCGGAGCATCGCGATCCTCGCTGAACGGCTCGCCGGGCGTGCTGTGGTCGGTGCCGGGACCGTGCTGACGCCGGCGCAGGTCGATGCCGTCGCGACCGCCGGCGGGACATTGGTGGTCTCGCCGAACGTCGATCCGGCGGTGATCGCCGCGACCGTCGCCGCCGGCCTGGCGTCCCTGCCGGGCTACCAGACCCCGACGGAGGCCTTCACGGCCCTGGCGGCCGGGGCGACCGCGCTCAAGCTGTTTCCTGCGGACGTGGCGACGCCTCTTGCGCTCAAGGCCCACCGCGCGGTCCTGCCTCCGGGCACGCGGGTTCTGGCGGTCGGCGGGGTCGTGCCGGACAGCATCGCGGGCTGGCGGCAGGCGGGAGCCGACGGCTTCGGTCTCGGATCGAATCTTTATCGTCCGGGCAAGGCGGCCGACGACGTGGCCCGCGATGCCGCCTCGTTCGTGGCCGCCCTCGAGCGATCCGTGTGAGGTCGCGACCGACCCCCCGACCAGGATAAGCCGCGGCTCCCGCGCCGAGACGTCCTTCTCCTGCGCCCTTGGACCGGGGTCGGGGCTCGCCTATCAGGCACCTGAGTCCGGACTCAGGAGAGCAGTCGATGATCGGTGACAGCGCGGGATCGCCCGGAGGCCATGGTCTCGATCGACTGGAAACCCCGTGCCTCCTCCTGGACGCGGACAAACTGGACGCCAACGTCGCCAGGATGCGTGATCATCTCGACGGTCTCGGCGGCGCGCTGCGTCCGCACCTGAAGACCGCCAAATCCCTCGACGTCGCGCGGCGGGTGATGGCGAGTCCCGCCGGACCGGCCACGGTTTCGACCCTTCGGGAGGCGGAGTATTTCGCCGAGGGCGGCGTCCGCGACATCCTCTATGCCGTCGGCATCGCCCCCCGGAAGCTCGACCGCGTCGGCGCGATCCGCCGACACTGGGGGGCAGACCTCGCGATCGTCGTGGATTCGATCGTCCAGGCCGAGGCCGTCGCCACCTGGAGCCGCCGCAACGGCGATGCTCTGCCCGTGTTGATCGAGGTGGATGCCGACGGCCATCGTTCCGGGGTCGGACCGCACAATGTCGAAGTGCTCGTCGCCATCGGGCGTGCCCTCGCCGGAGGCGCCAGCCTGCGCGGCGTGCTGCTCCACGCCGGAGACAGCTACGGCTTGAGCGACCCCGTCGACCTGCGGCGAGCGGCCGAGGCCGAGCGCGTGGCCGCCGTCGCGGCGGCCGACATCCTGCGCGCCGCCGGGCTGCGCTGCCCGATCGTGAGTGTCGGCTCGACGCCGACAGCCCGGTACGCGGCGGATCTCACCGGCATCACGGAGGTGCGGGCCGGCGTGTTCATGATCGGCGACCTGTTCCAGGCGGGCGTCGGCTCCTGCGCGGTGGACGATATCGCGCTCACCGTCCTGGCGACGGTGATCGGACATCAGCACGACAAGGGCTGGATCATCACGGATGCCGGATGGATGGCGCTCTCCCGCGACCGGGGCACGGCACGGCAGGCGGTGGATCAGGGCTACGGACTGGTCTGCGATCCTGCCGGCCGGCCTTATCCGGATCTGATCGTGCGGGATGCCAATCAGGAGCACGGCATCGTCGCGGTTCGGACGGGCGCATCGGCTGCACTGCCCGACCTTCCGATCGGGGCGCTCCTGCGGATCCTGCCCAACCATGCCTGCGCGACCGGTGCCCAGCACGATCGCTATCACGTTCTGTCGGGTGGCTTACCGACCGGCGCGGTCTGGCCGCGCATCAATGGCTGGTAGGACGCGGCGCGCCGTCTAGTGGCGGTTCGCGACGGTCCGCTCCGAACGGCCGGAGCGATCCACGACCGTGCGGCAGGCGGTGCTGAGGACCATTCGCTTCTCCCGCAGGCAGAGGGTGATCGCTCCGGCATTGGGAATCTGCGCGGAACACAGGCGCATGACGTCCGGGGTGCAGGCGGCGCGGTCGGCTCCCATCTCCGAGAGAGCCGGCGCCGCGCCGACGAGGACGACGAGCAGTGCGAAGGGGGCGGACTTCATCGAAAACGTTTCCTTTGAACGAAGTTGGCTGCTGCAACCGGCCAAGCCTGGGCGCCGGGCGAGAACGCCGCCGACGGCCAAGGTTTCCCCTTGCGCGTGACTCATTCTGACGCAGGCCCGTCGATGATGGTCGCTCGGGCGCGGCCGGGCTCAGGGGCGTCCATCCTGTCCGATCGCTCCCGTGGTGGCAGGCTCGATCGACGCGGCGCCGACGAGCGGTTGCGCCCGCTGCCGGTCGACCTTGTCCGCCGAGACGAGGGCGGCGGCGATCAGGGCCGACACCGCCAGCGTCGCCTTCACCACATCCCAGACCCGCGCGAGCATAGTTGAACCCCTATGGCGTCACTGCGTGCAATCCGCGAACACAACTCGGCAATCCGCGGCTCCTGGATCCTGGGTCGATGCCGTTCCCAAACCCTTTCGCCGGCGGCGAGAACTGCAGATCACCGAAGACGTGATGCAATCAGGTCTCACCTGTTCTCTGGAGGGATATCCGCCTCTGCCGCCAAGGCCTCGAAGACCAGGGCATGGCGCCGGGCCAGGGCCTCGACATCGTGCGTGTATCCGCCACCGATCACCGCTGCGAGCGGGATCCCGCGGGCGCGGGCCTGGGCGACGACGAAGCGGTCGCGGGCGAGAAGCCCGTCGTCGGTGAGGCAGAGCCGGCCGAGGCGGTCATCGCGGTGGGGATCCACGCCGGCATTGTAGAAGACGAGGTCGGGTGCGAACGCGTCGAAGAGGGCCGGCAGGCGCGCGCGCAGGACGTCGAGATAGCCGCCATCATCGAGCCTGTCGGGCAGGCCGATATCCAGGTCTCCGGCGATCTTGTCGGAAGGGTAGTTGTTCTCGCAGTGAACCGAGAACGTGAACAGGTCCGGGCTTCGGGCGAGACAATCCGCGGTGCCGTCGCCCTGATGCACGTCGAGATCGACCACGAGGACGCGGCGGACGAGCCCTTCGGCCTGGAGGGTGCGGGCGGCCACCGCGACGTCATTCAGCACGCAGAATCCGGCCCCCTGTCGGCGCCGGGCGTGATGGCTGCCCCCGGCAGCGCTCCCCGCCAGACCTTCGGAGAGCGCGAGTCGGGCCGCCAACAGGGTGCCGCCCACCGAAGCGCGGGAGCGGCGGACGAGAGCCGCGTCGACCGGAAGTCCGATCGCCCGCTCGATGTCCCGGCCGACATCGCAGGCGAGCACCGCATCGACGTAGGCGGCATCGTGAGCGCGGATCAGAATGTCGGCTCCGGCAGGCTCGGGCGTCACGAAGCCCAGGGGCGCCAGGCCCTTGGCGATCAGCGTGTCGGCGAGCAGGCCGTATTTCCGCATCGGGAACCGGTGGCCGGCCGGGAGCGGCGCTTCGTAGGCGGGATGGAAGGCGATCGGCGGGATCACGCGTGCCCGTCCAGGTCGTCCAGCAGGGCGCGGGCGAGCGCCTGTCCGCTGTCGTACGCCGCCTCGATCCGCGCTCCGAGGCACCAGTCCCCGGCCGCGCCGACGCGCAGGGCCGGATCGTACAGGCAGGGCAGCTGCAAGGCCGTCTCGACCTGCGCGTAGCGCCAGCGATGCGCCTCCGCGTAGGTCGGTCGAAGGACGCAGCCGAGGGTTTCGCCGGCCGCGCGGACGAGGTCGGCGACGATCGCCGCGCGGGGGGCTTCGAGCTGCCGGCGCGACCAGCCGGGCGTGGCGTGCACCGTGAGCCGGACACCGGCGGGCCGCCCGGGCTTGGACGAGTCGCATGCGATCAGGCCGATCGGATCCGCGCGCGGCTCGATCAGGAAATCCGGCATCGCCACGTCCACCGCCATCATGACGGACCAGCAGGGTGCGTAGATGGCGCGTTCGACACCGGGCATCGCGAGACCGGATGCCGCGAGCAGAATCGCGACCTGCGGAGCCGGGAAGGTGATCGCCACGGCATCGAACCGGCCGTGGACGGCACCCGACGCGTCGTCGAGATACCAATGTCCATCCTCCCGACGGAGGCGCGTGATGGTCGTGGTCCGTGCCACCGGAAGTTCTGCAAGGAGGTCGCGAACGGGCTCGGTCATGCCGGGCACGCCGACATACCGTCCGGAGCCGGCCCAGGGCGCAACGACGCCCTGCCCCGCCCACCGGTCGAGCTGTGTTGCGAAGGCGGTGCCGTGCGCCCGCATGAACTGGGCGCCATGATCGAATTGCAGGTCGCCGATGCGCCGGGTCGCCATGCGCCCCCCGACGTTGCGACCTTTGTCGAACACCTGGACACGAAGCTCCGCCTCGGCGAGCTGCCGTGCGGCGGCCGCACCGGCCATACCGGCGCCCAGAACCGCGACAATCCCCTGTTCGTTCACCAGGCCGCTCCACCGCGTGGGTCGGCCCTCGCGGCCGCGCAACAGCGAAGATAGGCGACGGCGCTCGGGAGGTCAGGGCGACCGATGTTCGCTCCGCGGGCCGGCCGCCAGCGGCAGCGCGATCCCGGTTCGGAAGACATGAGGCGGCCATCTGTGCCGCACGGCCGTCGGAGGGATGGTGGTGCGGGTAGAGGGAATCCGCACCACCGGCTCTGGATCATCGTAAAGTATTGTCAAAAATCAACTTTGACCGTCGTTGAGACTGTCGTTATACTTTGTCCTTGGCGATTGTCGTTGAGGCCTCCGATGCGTTTCCGCCAGATTACCGAGGGCGTTGCCGAGAGCCGCCTCGCCCCCCACGCCGGCCTGACGCAGTTCGTGAAGAAGTTCGTCGTGAACGACGAGGCCGGAATATACCGGCCGGGCCCGATGCGCGCGTACGAGGCCGAGGCGGCGGCGTGGTCGCGGGTCCCGAACCCGACCAGCCGCTGGCTCTACACGCGCGGCCGGATGGCCATCTATTTCGCCGACGATGCCACGGCGACCGCCTTCAAGATTCGGTGGGTCTGATGCGGCGTCCGAACAGCGGGTACCTGTACCGGCGTGGATCGGTCTGGTGGCTCCAGTTCCAGTACCCGCGGGATTCCGGGCGGAAGGCCGTGCAGCGGAGCTTGAAGACCAGGGACCGAACGCACGCCGAGCTTCTCGCCCTGCCCCTGATCGAGGCGCACAAGCGCGAACTGTGGCTCGCTGCGAATCGGCGGAACGGTCACTTCCTCATCCGGCCGCAGTCGGATTACACATACCCGTTGGGGAAGACGGTTCGGGACGACGGCGTCGAGATCTGGGGCACGCCTGAATCGGCGTTGCTGCTTCACCCGGACGGCCGGCGCGAGGAAGTCCGAAACGGACCCCGCGTCTTAATGACGCAGGAATTCGACCCAGAGCGCCCGGACGGCTTCATCGTCTGGGCGAAGCATCCCGACCAACCCAAGGTCTGGCCGGTCGTCGGCGAATCACCCGAGCCGAAGCGCCCTGCCCCCAGAACTGACCCGGATCTGAAGCTGCTGGAGGACTACCTCGCGCTCCAGCCGCGACCGACGCACTTCGTCAACGACGCGCGCCGCTCCTGGGCGAAGTTCAAGGCGTTCGTCGATCACAAGCCGCTGGCCAAATGCACGCGCGACGACGGCCGGGCGTTCGTCGCCCACCTGAAGGCGCAGACCCCGCCACCGGCCCCGGTGACGATCCGGAAATGGTTGAGCCACCTGAAGGCCCCCATCGCCCACGGGCTGCCGAAGCACGATCCGGCCCAGGACATCTTCCACAAGCTCCAGGGCAAGGTTCAGGTCCAGACCAAGCGCCTGCCCCTGACGGAAGCCGACATGACGCTGTTCCGGGAGAAGGCTCTCCCCAAGATCGGCGACGATGAGCGGCTCCTGTGGATGATGATGGCGACCACAGGCATGCGGCAGAGCGAGTGCGATTCTCTGATCGAGGAGTTCGAGGAAGACGGCATCCGCTACTGGATGATCGGCGTATCCGACGTGAGTGCGAAGACCGAGACCTCGATGCGCCGGGTTCCGATCCCGGACGTTCTGATCCCGCTGCTTCCCGCCCGGACCGAGGGACGGCTGTTCAAGAAGCCGATGGTGATCGTGAACAAGAACGTGGGTCGGTGGATGGAGCGGGTTGGGATCACCGACAAGCGCAAGGTCACCTACTCGCTGCGCCACCGCGCCCATGACCGGATGCGGGCGGTCTCCTGCCCCAGGGATATCCAGCTTCAGATCGTCGGTCACGATTCGCGAACCATCCACGACGATTACGGCGTTGGGCATCCCGTCCGCATCCTGAAGGAGTGGATCGAGAAGATCAGCTACTAGGAGCCCGTCCGAGTAATCCTCTCGACGGCGTGGCCTGGGAGTGATTCACTCTGCTCATGGCCAAGGTGTTTCGCTCCTGGGATGTGGATCAGGGCTGGTTGCTGCCGCCCTCGTTGCACGAGTTCGTGCCACCCTGGCACATGGCGCACTTTGTCCGCGACACGGTGCGGGAGGCGCTCGACCTCTCGGCCATCCTCGACACCTACACAGAGGAGCGCGGCTACCCGCCCTACCATCCCGGCATG
>NZ_JBFULS010000065.1:0-28159 GCF_054049775.1 Methylobacterium sp. P5_C11
TGCGGCCCGCCACCAAGGACCAAGATCCTCCGGAATGGCCCGCCATTTCGCCCCGTTCTGATGCCGCCAGAGAATGGCCGAGAGTGTGCGTTGCAGGTCCTGCGGTGGCGTCTTGGCCTTCGGACGGCACGCCTCGACCAGCGGCTCCAGCTCAGACCATTGCGCGTCGCTCAGCATCATCCCTCCTGCCTTGGAGAGACGAAAACGCAAGCCCCGCCAGTCCGTTCAGGCGACGACAGGCCCTAGTCCAGCGGCTCGCACTGGCCGGGCACGTCCTTGGCAAAGGTCTCGCCCTCCTTGAAGGGCGTGTAGGTCTTCTTCTGCGCGTCGGTGAGCCACTCGGCATCCTTCACCGGACCCGTGTAGAGATGACGGATCCAGGCGATGACCTGCAGCATCTCGTCGGGATTGAGATCCTCGTTGTGCGGTCCCATCATGCCGTTGGCGCCGCCCCAGAGGGTCGCGAACAGGCCGACATCGGTCGTGTTCGCCGGGTAGGTCCAGTAATCGTCGTTGAGGCCTGGCCCGACCTTGCCCTCGCCGAGATGGCCGTGGCAGCCGGAGCACGAGGTCAGGAACAGGCTCTCGCCGTTGCGCAGGCAGGACTTGTCGTCGATGTAGAGATTCTTGCCGCTCTGGAAGAAGGTCTTGACCGCCTGCGAGTCCCGCCCGCCCGGCTTGCCCTCGGCCGTGTCCATCGCCTCGCCGGTGATGGTGTTGCGGAAGACGATGCCGGTCTGCGGGCCGGACTGGGGCTGGGCGTGGGCCGCGACGGGCATCGCCGCGGCGAGGGTGAGAAGGGCGACGCGGGCCGAACGTACGATGAGCATCTGTTGAGCGGGTCCTGATGTCCTGATCGATGGCCCGGGCGCGCCGGGCCGGTCTCGGCGGGGCGGCCTCAGTTCGAAGCGACGACCGGCACACCGTCCTGCTTGAGGATCGCGGCGATCGCCGGCCGGGCCTTCTCGATCCCGGCGTCGAGGGCCTTGCGGAGGGCCTCGTCGTCCTTGCGCACGCCCATCGACTGGTCGAAGACCTGCGGGACCTTGCGGCCGTCGCTGCCGACCGTGTCGGCCGGGACCAGCGTCATGCGCAGGGGCGTCGGGGACTCCTTGACGTAGCGGGCCACGTCCGGACCGAAGGCGACGCCGACATCGGCCTTGTCGTTGGCGACCTCGCTGACGATGCGGCCCGGGTCGATCTGGGTGTACTGGTTGCGCGGCGAGCGGAAGTTCACCAGCGAGTAGAGGTAGGCCATGTCCTCCTCGTAGCGGCCGATATCCTTGAGCATCGCCTCGCCGGGGGATCCGAACGGCACCACCATGTGGTCGAGGGTCTTGAGCCGCGGGTCGGACCAGGACTTCACGTCGAGATCCTTGTCGGCGCGCGTGATGAAGACGTAGCCGCTCCGGTAGTACGGCCGGGTGGTCAGCACCCGCGGATCGTCGCTGTCGAGGCCGACGACCACGTCGCAGGTCCGCTTCTCCAGGCCGTCGCGGACGAGGTAGATCGCGGGCTTCGGGAGCCAGACGAAGACGGGCTTCTTCCCCATCGCCTCGGCGACGGCGACCGCGACGCGGTTCTCGAGCCCCGAGCCGTCCCTCATCGAGAGCGGCGGCTGCTTCTCGGAGGCGCAGATCCGCAGGGTCGCCGGGTCGGCCGGCGGCGCGGCCGGGGCCTTGCCGGGCTCCGACTGGATGGCCTGGGCCTCGGATTCCTGCGCCGTCGCTGGCCCGGCGGCCAGGGCGGCGAGCGTCAGGACGGCGGCGAAGCGGGCCGCCAGGATGCGGGCGCACGGGCGCGGCATGGACGTTGATCCCTGTTGTCGCAGCGTTTCTTGTGGCGTGTCCTAGAGGGACGCGGCCGAGAGACGGGGCCGGGTTGGCGGGCATCGCGGTGCACCGCCCGTCCGGATCCGTCCCGACCTCCCGCCGGCCGGTAGGCCGGCAGGAGGTCGGCAGGAGGCGGCGGGCCTCGCTGGGAAGCCTACCGCGCAGGCCTCACTTGGCCGCGTGCTGCGCGTACTCGCCGACGTTCGGGTCGTCGTAGGGACCCTTGCCGTCCAGCGAGAACACCATCACGCCACCGCCCATCTGGGTGTAGTTGGCGAGCTTCTTGAAGGCGCCCACCGCACCGAGACCGGCGGTCGGGTCGGCGAGGTCGAACACCAGGCCCACGCCCGGCCAGCCGCCGACGCCGTAGTAGATGGCGACGTACTGCGTGCCCTTGTGGGTGTAGGTGATCGGGTAGCCGATGGCGCCCGACGGCAGCTTGAACTTCCAGAGGAGGTCGCCGTTGTCGGAGTCGCGCGCCTTGATGAAGCCGTCCAGCGTCCCGTAGAGGACGAGGTCGCCGGCGGTGGCGGTGGTGCCGCCCCAGACCGCGAAGCGCTCCATCTTCTCCCAGTTGAACTTGCCCGTGATGGCGTTGTAGCTCTTGATCTGACCGAGGCCCTCGTAGTTCTGACGGTCACCCTTCGGGCCCGGATACATGTTCAGCGTCGCACCGACGAAGAACTGACCCGCCCGGTAGGGCAGCATGAAGGGCTCCCAATCCATGCAGATGTGGTTGATGCCCATGTAGAAGGCTTGCCGCTTCGGGTCGTAGGAATCGTGGCCCTGGTTGTGGTAGCCCATCGCCGAGGGACAGATGTCCTTGGCCAGGTGGTCCATCCGGGTGCCGTATTCCGGATCGCGCACCGGCGTGCCGGTCTTCAGATCCACCGACTTGAACACGTTGACGGTGTCGTCGATCTTGTTGGCCGAGACCAGCGTGCCGTCCGTCCGGTCGAGGGTGTAGACGATGCCGTTGCGGTCCGGGTGGGTGAGGAGCTTCCTCATCGTCCCGTCCTTGTCCTTCTGGTCGGACAGCATCACCACGTTGACGCCGGCATAGTCCCACTCGTCGTGCGGGGTCTTCTGGTAGCCGAACTTCGCCTCGCCGGTGTCGGCGTCGCGGCCGAAGATCGTCATCGTCCACTTGTTGTCGCCGGGACGCATGGTCTCGTTCCACGGCGCCGGGTTGCCGGTGCCGAAGTAGATCAGGTTGGTGCCCGGATCGTAGGCGTACCAGCCCCAGTTGGTGCCGCCGCCGATCTTCCAGGCGTCACCCTCCCAGGTCGCGGTGCCGAGGCCCTTCTGGCCGTAATGGGCGTTGTGGATGTTGAAGTCCTTGGCGAGCAGCAGGTCCTCGTCCGGGCCGGTGGCGTAGGCGCGCCAGACCTGCGCGCCGGTCTTGACGTCGTAGGCGGTCAGGTAGCCGCGCACGCCGAGCTCGGCGCCCGAGGAGCCGATGATCACCTTGTCCTTCACCACGTAGGGGGCGATCGTGAGGGTCGAGCCGACCTTGATGTCGGAGTTCTCGACCTTCCACACCGTCTCGCCGGTCTGTGCGTTGAGGGCGGCGACGTTGCCGTCGAGCTGGGTCTTGAGGATCAGCGCCGGGGTCTTGCCGTCGCCGGGCCAGTAGGCGAGGCCGCGGTTGACGAGATCGCAGCAGGCCACCGAGCGCGCGGCCGGGTTCTGCTTGGGCTTGTCCTGCCACAGGATCTTGCCCGGATCGTCGAGGCCGAGAGCGAAGGTGTTGTTGGGGAACGAGGTGTGGATGTACATGACGCCGTCGACGACGAGCGGCGCGCCCTCGTGGCCGTTGAGCAGGCCGGTGGAGAACGTCCAGGCCGGCTTGAGCTGCTTGACGTTGCTCTTGTTGATCTGCGTCAGCTCGCTGTAGTTGTTCGAGTCGTAGTTCTTACCGGGCATCAACCAGTTCTCGTCGCTCTTCGATTGCTCGACGAGCTTGTCGTTGGCCTGCGCCACGCCCGCCATGGCGACCGGCGCGAGCGCCATGATCGCCATTGCCGAGACGGAATTCCGGAGCCTGATCATCCTGCGTCTCCTCGCCGGACTGCCACGCCGTTTGGCCTCGCAGTCATGGTGGTGTTCATTCGATGGCGACACGTCTTTCGACGGACTATTCGCATTCAGCGTCGCGATGTCTGGATCGTTTCCAGTATTAACTAAGCTTATGAAAGACTTATTATCGTTTTGCGCCAGTTGATTATTCGCACGGCTCGTAATGCGTGTCTTTGCAAAACGAAACATTTCTTTTCGGGATGATCCGGCAATAGGAAGTCGGACATTTGGTAAGATCAATCGAGTCTTGACCGAAGGCGGATGTCCATCCCAGACAGGCGGGAACGATAGGCGGGCGCGCGGGCACGGAACCGTCGGCCGATCCGCGGCGGGAGGACACGATGGGTCTTGTCATGGGCGGTGCGGCCCGCTCTCTGGCGCTGGCCGCCTGCCTCGTGACGCCGGCCCCGGCGGCCGAGACCGACGGGGGACGACGCCTCGCGGCGCTCTACCCGCAGGACGGCCGTCGCGAACTGACCGGGGCGGACCTAGAGCGCTTTCCCGGCGCGGGGATCCTGTGGTGCCGCCGCCCGGACGGGATCCCCCGGAAGGCTGCCGCCGCCTGGCTGATCGGGAGCCCTTCCCTGGTGCTGACGAACGCGCACAATTTCCGCACGCGCCAGCTGGAGGTCACCCGCGCGGTCGCAGACTGTCACTTCCAGATCGCCGGCCGCAACTACGCCTTCGTGCCGGACGTCCTGGAACTCGGCGTCGAGCCGGAGGCAAGGCGCCTGCACATCACCGACGACTGGGCGCTCCTGCGCCTCGCCGAGCCGGCCGGGGCGCGGCCCCAACCGATCCCGGACCCGCCCGATTTTCCGACCGGCGACTTGGCGCTCCCGGTGACGATGGTTTCCCCGGCGAGCCACGAGAACTACCGCGGTCAGAGCAGCCGGGAATCCTGCACCGTACGGCGGATCGATCTGCCGAGCGAAGGCGCGACCCGCCGTGCCCGCCACGATTGCAACGACGGCTACGGCGGGTCGGGCTCGGGCCTGTTCGACGCGAACGGCCGTCTCCTCGCGATGCAGAGCGCGTCGCTGGCGATGAACCTGCGCCACGCCTTCGACATCGAGTTCCACTACGGCTCGGCCCTGCTGATCGAGGGCCGGCTCCGCGAGGCCCTGAAGGCCCGAGCCCGCGAGTAGCCGTTCCGGGCGGATCTCGTCCTCGGGGGCCTCTGCCGGGGTCGACCCTCCGCCGGCTCCGGGGCCGGCTCCGCTGCAACCCGACGTCGCGCCGCCCGCCCGGATGGACAACCACCACGGCAATGACCTCCAGAGGCCCGGCGCGCACGCGGAACCGGCGAGCGGGCGCGCGCCATACCCAAGCGCGCCTCCGGACCCGACGGCACAGCTTCGGTCCCCCAGGGACGGGACCGGCGGCAACCCCGCCGCGGGCTACGAGGCGGCCCAGGCCAAGGCTAGACTTGCCACGCGGCGGATTACATCGCCACGCAGCCGCCCGCCCGCGGAAAGGCCTCCTTGAAGGCTGAGGTCTCCAAGGTCATCAAGGCCCCTGACGCCCCCATCGAACCGGCCGATGCCGGCGCGATCGTGGACTGCTTGGCGGACGCGTGCTGAAGGCCGGATCGGTCGCGGGAGCGGGCTGCGTCAGCGCAGGGCGAGCGCCTGCGCTGCGTGGGTGGCGACGGCCTGCACGACCGGAAGATCGTAGGCGTAGACCCGCCCGGCCAGGATCGCCAGGGCCAGGGTCCAGAACACCGCGCCTCCGACGCGCCGGGCCGTGCGGTCGCCGGCGGCGTCCGGGCAGGCGCGCGCCACGCCCTCGGTGACGGGCTCGCCGAACGGATCGAAGGCCGTCGATTGGTTTTCGGGGGCGCTGCGCATGACGCTGAATGTCGCCCTCGGCCCGCCCCTCCGCAATGGACGCGTCTTTCGAATTTGCTCCCGCGGGGAGACGCTTGTTCTCTCATTCGCGCGCACGACGAACGGGTTCTTCTCAGAGGGCCGTTCCGACCCCCGGATGTGGCGAATCTTCTTCCGGGGGAGGGGGCGCCGCGCGCGGCTCCGGTTCGGCGGGCGTGAGGTAGGCCATGCGCTCCCGGCGGCCGCGCAGGGGCTCGCGGCTGACCTCGCGCCACGCCGCGGCGGCGGCCCCGGCGGCCCGCAGCGCCGCCTCCGAGGCCAGGATCGGGACGCCGTGGACCTTGGTGGCCTGCTCGAGGCGGGCCGCGACGTTGACGGCATCGCCCAGGACCGTGAACTCGTAGCGCGCCGCCTCGCCGATGATGCCGCAGAACACCGCGCCGTAATGGACGCCGACGCCGATGCGCACGGGCTCCGTCGACGCGCCCCTGTCGGTCCAGCGGGCGATCACGGCCACGAGATCCCGGGCGAAGGCGAGGGCGCGAGCGGCGTCGTCGGGCCGGGGTTCCGGCAGCCCAAACACCACCAGGGCGCCGTCGCCGATGAACTTGTCGACCACGCCACCGCGTAGCCGAGCGAGGCGGGTCACCCGCCGCCGGAAGGCCGACAGGAACTCGGAGAGCCGGTGCGGATCCAGGCTCTCGGCCAGGGTGGTGGAGCCACGCATGTCGATGAACACGATGGCCGCCTGCTGCCGACGGCCGGCCTTCAGGCTCCCGTCGTCGTCGGCGAGCCGCAGGACCAGCTCCTGCGGCAGGAACCGCGACAGGCGGTTGCGCCGCGTGGCCTCGCGCAGGGCCGAGGCAGAGAACAGCACGAACAGGACGGCGAGGGCGCCGATCATGATCCAGATCGCCAGGGCGATCCGCGAGACCGCCGTCTGCCGCCGCTCCATCCGGTCCGCCTCGTGCGTCTCCATGCGCCGCACGAGGTCGCGGATCGCGTCCATCACCTGCTTGCCGCGCCCGTCCGCCACGGAGTCGCGGGCGGCCGTGAGGTCGCCCCTGCGGCTCAGCGCGACGCTGGCGCCGAGTTCGTCGAGCTTCTCGCGGATCAGCTCCGCGAGGGCGTCGAGCTGCACCCGCTGCGCGGCGTCGTCCCGCACCAGCGCGCGCAGCCGGTCGAGCTGGCGGTCGACATTCGCGCGGCCCTCCGTGAAGGGCCGCAGGAAGGCCTCGTCGCCGGTGAGCAGGTAGCCGCGCTGGCCGGTCTCGGCGTCCTGCACGGCCGACAGCACCCGGGCGAGGCGCCCGTCCACCGCCACGGTGTGGCGCACGGCATCGGTGCCGCGCTGCTGGTAGACGAAGGCGCCGAGGGCGATGGCGGTCATCACCAGGATCGTGGCGAACCCCACCGTCATCCAGGTCACGGTGCGCGAGCGCAGCGATCGCTGCACCCGCGCCGCGACGCGCGCCCGGACGGGGCCGCCCTCCGGCGCGGGATCGGCCCGGTCCGGCGCCGGGACGGTCGAGACCGCCATGTCAGACCCCGCCCGCGCCGTGGAGCCGCACCGACCGCCCGGTCCGCGCCCCGCCTTCTTCGGCCCGGCTCCGGCAATCCGCGATGCTCGCCCGGGCCGTGTCGATCGCGACCGAGGCCGCCGACATGGTCCGCGGGTCCGGCTCCCGTTCCCGGGCGTAGCGCACCACGTCCATGGCCAGCGCGTCGACCTCGACGGTGAGCGCCTCGATCGCCGCCGGGTCGCGCAGCGCCCGGGCCTGCCGGGCGATCTCCAGGAGACGGTCCATGATCTCGTCGATGCGCTCCCGGCGCAGGCCGGCGAGGCGCTGCCGAATCCAGGCGAGCATCGAGACGAGGCCGCCCGCCAGCGCGCCCAGGAGATAGAGGGTGTCGCCGTAGCGCTCGATGAAGCCGTGCTGGTCGCGCTCGTAATAGTCGATCGCGCCGGGATGGATCGGGATGCGGGCGCTGGTGGCCGCCACGGTCGTGTCGTAGGCCGGGGCCTGGACGTACTCGGCGGCGTCGGTGGCCTGCGCGGCGGCGCTGCGCTTCTCGAACAGCTGCTGGGTCACGTCGGCCGCGACCACCCGGCTCAGGGAAGCCCGGGCCATCAGCCGGTACGAGGCGCCCACCGTCTTCACGTCGTCGGCCGGCAGCTTCGGGCGGCCGCCGAACAGGCCGCCCGGGACGCTCACCGCCTGGAGCCGCGGGAAGCGCTCGATCACGGCGCCGTCGTCCTCCACGGCGACGAACGCCACCTTGCCGCCGCGGGCGACGCCCTGCACGGCCGCCACCAGGGCGAGCGCCTTCGGCGCGGACGGGGCGATGATGCTGACAAAGGCGTCGATCCGCTTCTCGCGGAAGGCGCCGGCCACCGCCTCCTGGTCGACCGGGACCAGGAGGACCGTCGAATCCCGCGCGGGACCGGCCGCCTCCTCCAGGGTGAGGCCGTAATAGCCGAGGATGTTCCGCAGCAGCCAGAGGTCGGCGTCCCGATGCGCCGCGATGCCGAGCCGCCGGCCGGCGAGCTTCGGGAAGCTCGTGATCCCGGCCTGGTCCGGCGAGGCGATGATCATCGCCTGGTCGCGCAGGATCGCCAGGGTCAGCCCGTTCGTCGGCAGCAGCACGTCGGGACGGACCACCGCGAGGTCGGCCCGGCCGTCCTGAAGGGCGGCGGCGCTCTCGCGCACGTCGTCGAAGGCCAGGATCTTCAGCCGAACGTTCTCGTGCGCCGCATCGAGCGCGTCCGCGTAGGCCTTGATCAGGCCGGGCTCGGTGCCGTCGCGGGGGGCGACCGCGATGGTCAGGATCGTCGCCTGGAGCAGCACCCACGCCGCGATCCCGCCCGCGCCCAGGAGGACGGCGCCCGCCAGGAGGAGCAGGTCCCGGCGCAGCAACCAGGCGGGCAGGCTCCCCATCGTGCCTGCGCCTCAGAACAGCGAGATCAGGACGATGCCGGCCACCATCACGGCGGCGCCGATCAGGCGCGGCGCACCGGCCTTGACCCGCTTCATCCCAAACCAGCCGAAATGGTCCAGCGCCACCGAGGTCAGGAGGTTGGCGGTAATCAGCAGGCCGTTGAAGGCCCCGGCCCCGACCTTGTCGACGAAGAGCAGCCCGGCGAACACCGCCACCGCCCCGGTGATCCCGGCGAGCGGCATCCACCAGCGGACGCCCGCGAGATCCTCCCGGGTCGGCAGTGGCGTCGGCCGCAGCAGGAACACCAGCGCGAACACGAACACGACGGGCACGAACGACACCGTCGCGGCGAGCCAGGGATTCTCCAGGGCGCCCCGCAGCTGGGCGTTCCAGACCACGCCGATCGCCATCAGGGCGCCGGCCACGAGGATGAACGGGTAGAGCAGCTTGCCGGACATGCCGTGGCCCTCCCCGCCGTCGCTCTTGCCCCCGGAGCGCGCGATGAAGGTCACGCCGACCGCCATCAGCAGGCCGCCGAGCCAGGGCATCGGCTTGAAGCCCGCGGCCTGCAGGCCGAACAGGCCGAGGGCGTCCATCGCCAGGGAGGTGAGGATGTTGGCGGTGAGCGTCAGGCCGTTGAACGGGCCGGCGCCGACCTTGTCGATGAAGGCGAGGCCGCCGAACACCGCCACCGCGCCGGCCAGGCCCCCGAGCGGCGCGTACCAGGGCATCTTGCTCAAGCTGTCGAGGCTCGGCAGCGGCGTCGGCATCGTGAAGAACAGCGTCGTGAACACGAAGACGATCGGCAGGAACGACACCGTCGCGGCGAGCCACGGGTTGACGAGCCGGCCGCGCAGCTGCGCGTTCATGGCGTTGCCGATCGCCTGCAGCGCGCCCGCCACCAGGATGAAGGGATAGAGGAGGGCAGCCGTCACGCGCGGGGACCTTGGGTTTCCGGGATCGGATCAGACGAGGAGCAGGCCGGCGAGCGCCAGCACCAGGGCCGGCGGCATCACCAGCAGGCCGAGCTTGAGGAAGGTCCAGGCGCCGACATCCTGGCCCTCGCGGCGGATGGCGGTGAGCCAGAGGATGGTCGCCAGCGAGCCCGTCACCGACAGGTTCGGGCCGAGGTCGACGCCGATCAGGATCGCGCCCGCCACCTTCTCGGGCACGTCGGCGGCCTGCACGGCGGCGCCCGCGATCAGGCCGGCCGGCAGGTTGTTGACGAGGTTGCACAGCACCGCGATCAGGCCGCCCGCCCCCCAGGCGGTGGCCTCCGGGGCGGCGTGCGCGTAGCCCTTGAGGAGGTCCGCCAGCATCGCCAGTACCCCGGTCTTCTCCAGGGCCTCCACCAGCACGAACAGGCCGGCCACCAGCGGCAGCACGCTCCACGATACGTCCTTGGCCACCTCGACGAGGCCGCCGCGCTTGAGCAGCAGCACCACGGCGGTGGTGGCGAGCCCCGCCACGAAGGTCGGCAGGCCGAGGTCGAGCCCCAGCGCCGAGGCCCCGATCAGCACGCCGCCGGTGGCCACGATGCCGATCCCCGCGACGAGACCGGTGCGGGAGAGCGACACGGCCTCGACATCGATGGCAACCTCCTGCCCGCGCAGGGTCTTGCCCTGGGTCACGCGCAGCACCGCGTAGGTCGTGGCGATGGCGAGCAGAGAGGGCAGGGCGAACAGGCAGAGCCAGCGCACCAGCGGCGGCATGTGGGCGGCGAAGACCACGAGGTTCGCCGGGTTCGAGATCGGCAGCACGAAGCTCGCCGCGTTGGCGATGAAGGCGCAGATGAACAGGTAGGGGAGGGGGTTCTTCACCTTGGCGGCCTTGGTGGCCGCGTAGACGGCCGGGGTGAGCACCACCGCGCAGGCGTCGTTCGACAGGAACACCGTGACCACGGTGCCGACGAGGTAGACCAGGGTGAACAGCCGTGTCGCCGAGCCCTTGGCGGCCCGCACCGCGATCGAGGCGAGCCAATCGAATAGGCCCTCCTTCCGCGCCACTTCCGACATCAGCATCATGCCGACGAGGAACAGGTAGACGTCGGTCCCCTTCAGCACGCCCTCCCAGGCGGTGGCGGGGGCGAGCAGCCCGAGGGCGACGAGCGCGCCGGCGCCGAGCACGGCCCAGATTGCCTCCGGCCACGAGAACGGCCGCAGGATGACGCCGAGGGTCGCGAGGGCGGCGATCGCCCAGGTGGCGAGATTGGGAGTCAGCGTCAGCGCGCCCATCGGTTCCGGTGGTCCTCTGGTGGGGTGGATCGTGCGGTGCGGTGTGCAGCGTTCGGGTGGGGCCGGCTACCAGTCCCGGCCGTTGCGGTTCGGGCCGAGCTGATCCCCCCGGAGGCCCTTCTCGGGCCACGCGGAGAGCCGGTGCGCGTCGCTGCCGGGGCGGTCGTGGACGGGCGGTGGCGCGAAGTTCAGGCCCACCGGCTCGATCACCTCGGTGTCGGCGTTGCCGGTGCCGTCCGTGACCGTCACGGCGAGACGGCGCGCGCCCTCCCGCCACGGGATCCGGGCGTGGACCGTGCGGGGGCCGTCGGGCACCATCGGGTGGGACGGCCCGCAATCGACCCGCAGGTGGCAGCGCCAGTCGGCCTGCGGCCGGTCCGACAGCACGAGGGCGCGCACCGTGATCGTGCCGTCGGGGGCGTCGAGGGGGGCGGTGGCGAGGCGCCGGTCGGCGGGGCTCGTGACCATCACGAAGGGCCGTGCCCGGTCGAGGGGCTTGAAGCGCCAGCTCGTCGCGGGTCCGTCGATCGCCGCGACCGCGTAGCCGACCGCGCCGTCCTCGTTCTGCCCGACCGAGCGGGCCGCCGCGTAGAGAGTGCGGCCGTCCGGCGCGAGTTCGTTGTAGTGGGTGTGGCCCATCTCCACGAGGCGCACGCCGTGATGGCGGATCAGGCCGGAGAGCGCCTCGCGCTCGTCGGGCACGCGGAGGTCGTCCGGGTAGGTGTGGGCGAAGACCGCGCAGGGCAGTTCCCGGTCGTCGGCTTGGGCCAGCTCCTCGGCGAGCCACGCGAGCTGGCGCGGACCGAGGCGGAAATCGAGGCCGAACCCCTTCTCGCCGTAGCCGGCGCTGATCATGTCGAGGAACAGGCAGCGCACGCCCGCGATGGTCTCGGCGTAGTAGGTCTGCGTCACGGGGGCCGGGTCGCGCGGGCGCGGCAGGTCGTGCCGGCGCGCCGCGTGGCCGCCGCCGCGGGGGCTGGCGGCGATGTCGGCGAACAGGGCGTCGAACGCCGTCATCGTGCCGTATTGGCGGTCGTGATCCCCGGCGATCAGGCGCACCGGCAGGTCCGGGTGCCGGTCCAGGGCCTCGCGCAGGATCGCATATTGCTCCGCCAGCCCGTCCTCGGCGAGGTCGCCGGGCAGATAGGCGAAGTCGAGGAGGCCGTTCCCGTGCAGCCCCGCCACCTCCGCGAGGATCGCCCGCAGGTCGGCGGCATGGGGGTCGGCGGCCCGCTCCAGATGGAGGTCGCCGATATGCGCGAACGCGAACACGCCGTGCCCGCCGATCATGGCGCGCACACGCCGCCGGTGCCGGACGCGGCCGGACGCCTCACGCGCAATCTGCGGTTCCCTGCCGCCATCGTGCCCCCTCCGGACAGACCGGTCCGCCCCCCGGCCGGGAATCGGCCACGGTGGTCGCGACCCGCCCGACGTTTCGGAGACGGCCGAGTTCCGGCCTCGGGACCATGCACGCGGCGGCGGGACCCTACATTTGCGTGATCACCGGCCGAGGCGCGGCCGAAGGGCCTGAAGTGTCGTGAATGCAGACACTTGGTGTCTTCTCCGCCGACAGATCGACCCAGGGCGGCCGAGATTCCCCGCGGCCATCGAGACGCGTCGGGCCGGGTTCGGCACGCGCGGCGGTCCGGGCCGGACCGATCGCGGTCCGGGACGTCGTGGCCCTCGAACCGCACGTCCACGGCGGCGGCGCCCCGCGCAGCCGATCCGGTCCGGAAGCGCCGCGCGCACCGCGCGCAGCATTCGCGTCTCCGTTGCCCGGCTGGATGGAGAGCGTTCATGTCGTGAAAGGACAATCTTTGGAATTACGGAGTGGGTCGATCCGATCTAAATCTGATCGAAGACGATCATCCGGGCAAAACGGTCCCTGCCGATCCCAGGTATAGATCCCGCGTGCCGTGCGGATGCGGATCAATACATCGCGGTCGGCAGCCGGGATTGCCCGTTGCCATCCGAATCCTGCCCGTCCGAGTCCTTCCTGCCTGAGTCCTGCCCGATGAAGTTCCTGCCTCTCCTCGCCGTCGCGGCGCTCGCCCTCGGCACATGGCCGGCCCGGGCGGAGACTCTCCGCATCGGCGTCGTTCCGGGTGCCTACGGCGATGCCGCCACCGTGGCGGCCCAGGAAGCCAAGGCGGAAGGGCTCGACGTCCAGGTCGTCGAGTTCAGCGACTGGACGACGCCGAACGTCGCGCTGGATGCCGGCGACATCGACGTGAACTTCTTCCAGCACCGCCCTTTCATGGAGAACGCGGCCAAGCAGAAGGGCTACGCGTTCGAGGTCGTCGGGCAGGGGATCCTGTCCAATATCGGCCTGTACTCGCTGAAGCATAAGAGCTTCGCCGAGATCCCCGCGGGCGGCTCGGTGGCGATCGCCAACGACCCGGTCAACCAGGGCCGCGGTCTGCTGCTCCTCCGGAAGGCCGGCCTGATCACGCTGAAGGACGGCGTCGGCTTCCTCGGGACCCTCGACGACATCGTCGAGAACCCGAAGACGCTGAGATTCACCGAGGTCGAAGGGCCACAACTCGTACGGATCACCGGCGACGTCGACCTCGCCCTGGGGTACCCGCACTTCATCGTGGCGGCGGGCAGCTTCGATCCGACCAGCGGGCTGATCTATTCCGGCATCGAGGACAGGCGCTTCGCCGTCGGCTTCGTCACCAAGGCATCCCGCAGGGACGACCCGGCCATCCGCAAGTTCGTGACGCTGTTCCAGAACTCGGACGCCGTGAAGCGGCAGATCCGCAAGTCCTTCGCCAACAGCGACAAGCTCTACCTCCTGGCGTGGCAGAACTGATGGTCGGCCTCGTCTTCGACAGCCTGCGCGATCCGGGCAGGCCGGTCACGGCCGGACGGCGGGATCCGGGCGCCGCGGCGACCGCCCAAGCCCCGGCTACTGACCAAGCCCCGGCCGGCGCGCCCGGCCGGGAAGCCGGAACGGTGCGGTTCGAGTCCGTCTCGAAGACTTACCTGTCCGCCGCCGGACCGGTGCAGGCGCTCGACCGGGTCGACCTCGCCATTCCGGCCGGAGCGATCTTCGGCATCATCGGCCGCTCGGGGGCGGGCAAGTCGAGCCTCCTGCGCACGGTCAACCGGCTGGAGACACCGACCTCGGGCCGGGTGCTGGTCGACGGCGCCCCCGTCGACGCCCTCGGCACAGACGGACTCGTCGCCCTGCGCCGGCGGATCGGCATGATCTTCCAGCACTTCAACCTGCTGGCGGCCAAGACCGTGCGGCAGAACGTGGCCCTGCCGCTGAAAGTCGCCGGCGTATCCAGGGCCGAGATCGGCCGCCGGGTCGAGGAGGCGCTGCGCCTCGTCGGTCTGGAGGGCAAGGCCGCCACCTACCCGTCGCGGCTCTCCGGCGGGCAGAAGCAGCGGGTCGGCATCGCCCGGGCGCTCGTGAGCGATCCGGAGATCCTGCTCTGCGACGAGGCGACCTCCGCCCTCGACCCGGAAACGACGCTGGCGATCCTCGACCTGCTGCGGGACATCAACCGGCGGCTCGGCATCACGATCATCCTGATCACCCACGAGATGAGCGTGATCCGCGAGATCTGCAGCGACGTGGTGGTGCTGGAACGGGGCCGGGTGGTGGAGACCGGGCCGGTCTGGCGCGTCTTCGGGGCGCCTGAGCACCCGACCACCCGGGCGCTGCTCGAACCCCTGACCCGCGGCCTGCCGCCGGATCTGTCGGCCCGGCTGCAGCCGCTGCCGACGCCCGGCGGGTCCGCCATCCTGCGCATCGCCTATGCTGGGCAGGGGGCGCCGGATCTCGCCGGCCTCGCGGCGGCGGCGGGCACGCCGGTGCGTCTGCTCCAGGCCGGCATCGAGCGGATCCAGGGCCACGCGGTCGGCCGGATGCTGGTCGCCGTTCCGGGCGCGGATCCGGACGTGGAGGCGCGCCTGCGGGCACTCGGCGGGGCCGTCGAGAGGCTCGGCTACCTCGGCGCGGAATCGGAGGCGGGGTGAGGCGATGAGGGGACGCCGTCACCGCGGAACCCGGCAGACGATCCGCCGCGCGGGCGGTTCCCCCGCGAACCCACCGACCCGGAGCCCCGCATGACCCCGCAGATGATCGACCGCCTCGTACAGGCCTTCCTCGACACCGCGCTCATGGTCGGCGTCTCGGCCGGGATCGCCGTCCTCGCCGGCATTCCCCTGGCGCTGTTCCTGGTGACGTCCGGACCCGGCGGCATCTTCCCGGCGCCGACGGCCAACCGGGTGGTCGGGGCCGTGGTCAACGGCTTCCGGGCCGTGCCGTTCATCGTGCTGCTGGTGGCCCTGATCCCGTTCACCCGGCTGGTGGCCGGCACCACCATCGGTGTCTGGGCGGCGGTCGTGCCTCTCTCGGTGAGCGCCACGCCCTTCTTCGCCCGGATCGCCGAGGTCTCGCTGCGGGAGGTGGATGCCGGCCTGATCGAGGCCGCCCAATCCATCGGCTGCCGACGCCGGCACATCCTGGCCCACGTGCTCCTGCCCGAGGCGCTGCCGGGCATCGTAGCCGGCTTCACCATCACGGTGGTGTCGATGATCGGCGCCTCCGCGATGGCCGGGGCGGTGGGCGCGGGCGGTCTTGGCGACGTCGCCATCCGGTACGGCTACCAGCGCTTCGACACAACCGTGATGATGGTGGTGATCGCGATCCTGATCGTCCTCGTCTGCCTGGTCCAGTTCGCGGGCGACACCGCGGTGCGGCGCCTCCGGGCGCGCTGACGGATTCCTTCGGAGCGATCCCGGCATGTCTCTGCACCTGGACGACCCCGTCGCCGAATCCGCCGGCGACCCGCTGCCCCCGCCGCCGTCGCCTCCGCACCGGATCGGATCCGACGCCGAGGCGATCACGGCCGCCCGCACCGTGGCCCGGATCTTCGCGGCGGGTGCGGCCGAGCGCGACCGCGACCGGCGCCTGCCCTGGGCCGAGATCGCGGCGTTCACGGAAAGCGGCCTCGGCGGCATCACGGTACCGCGCGCCCATGGCGGCGCCGAGGTCTCGTACGCGACCCTCGCGGAGGTCTTCGCGATCCTCGCCGCCGCCGACGGCTCCGCGGCGCAGATCCCCCAGAACCAGGTCGGCGTCCTGGCGCTGGTCGCGGTCGCGGCCAGCCCCGCCCAGCAGGCGCGGATCTACCGCGACGTCCTCGCCGGCCATCGGATCGGCAATGCAGGCCCCGCCCGCAACGGCAAGGCGATCACCCATGTGGAGACGCGGCTGACGTCCGGGCCGGCCGGACCGCGCCTCAGCGGCACCCGCTTCTATTCCACCGGCGCCCTCTTCGCCCACTGGATCCCGACCCGGGCGGTCGGCCCCGACGGAGGGCCGCTGCTGGTCTTCGTGCGCCGGGACGCCCCGGGGGTGCGGGTCGTGGACGACTGGCAGGGCTTCGGCCAGCGCACCACGGCGAGCGGCAGCGTGATATTCGAGGACGCCCCGGTCGATGAGGACCTGACGATCGACCTCGCGCCCCTGGCCGGGCGCCCGGGCCTGTTCGGGCCGGCCTCGCAGCTGATCCACGCGGCGATCGACGCCGGCCTCGCCCGGGGCGCGACCGCCGCCGCCCTCGACTTCCTGCGCACCCGCACGCGGCCCTACCCATTCACCGCCGAGACCGTCGCGGAGGATCCCCACATCCTCGGCGAGGTCGGGCGGCTCACGGTCGACCTGCACGCCGCCGAGGCGGTCCTGGACCGGGCCGGCCGGGTGCTGGACCGGATCGCGGCGGCCCCCGTCACGGCCCAGAGCGCGGCCGAGGCCTCGGTGGCGGTGGCGCAGGCCAAGATCCTCACCACCGAGGCCGCCCTGGACGCCTCCGAGCGGCTGCTCGAACTCGCCGGCGCCTCGGCGACCCGCGCGGGGTACAATCTCGGCCGGTTCTGGCGCGACGCCCGGGTCCACACCCTGCACGACCCCGTGCGCTGGAAGTACCATCTTCTCGGGAACCACGCCCTGAACGGCGTGCTGCCCGCCCGGCACCAGTGGAACTGAGGACCGGGCCATGCCGCTCCAGCCCCACGAAACCGCCTTCACCGAGGTGCCCGCGCCGCCGCGCCCGGTGTCGGTTCTTCCGGACGCCGCCGCGCTGGCCGTCGCCGACCGGCTGGCCGCGGACTTCGCCGAGGCCGCCGTCGCGCGCGACCTCGCGCGGCGCCTGCCGGTCGCCGAGATCGAGCGCTTCACCGAATCCGGCCTCTGGGCGATCACGGTGCCGCAGGAATACGGCGGCCCCGGCCTCGACAGCGCCACGGTCGCCCAGGTGATCGCCCGGATCGCCGCGGCGGACGGCTCGCTGGGCCAGATCCCGCAGAACCATTTCTACGCCCTGGAGGTGCTCCGCAACGGCGGCACCGAGGCCCAGAAGCGCGTCCTCTACGGCCGCGTCCTGGCGGGCGAGCGCTTCGGCAACGCCTTGGCCGAGACCGGCGCGCGGGACCACAGCCGCCGCACACGGCTCGTGCGCGATCCGGCCGGCTGGTTCGTCGAGGGCCGCAAATATTACTGCACCGGCTCGCTCTACGCCCACTGCATCCCGACGCTGGTCAACGCCGACGAGGATGGTTGGGAGGTGGCCTCCCTCGTCTTCATCCCCCAGGACGCGCCCGGCGTCACCCTGGTGGACGATTGGGACGGGTTCGGCCAGCGGGTCACCGGCTCGGGCTCGATCCTGTTCGAGCGCGTCGCCGTGGAGCCCGACTGGGTGGTGCCGTTCCAGGCCTCGCTGGAGCGCCCCACCGCCATCGGTCCCTTCGCGCAGATCCTGCACGCCGGGATCGATCTCGGCATCGGGGCGGGCGCCTTCGCGGCGACGTTGCCTGTCGTGCGGGATCGCGCCCGGCCGTGGATCGATTCCGGCGTCGCCCGGGCGGGCGAGGATCCCCTGACCCTTCACGCGCTGGGCGAAGTGCAGGTGCGCCTCGCGGCCGCCGACGCCCTGCTCGAGCGGGCCGGCCGTTTCGTGGACGCCGCGCAGGCCGCCCCCGATGCCGACAGCGTCGCGGCCGCCTCCGTGGCGGTGGCGGAGGCCCGGGCGGCGAGCCACCGGGCCGGCCTGCTCGCGTCGAGCAAGCTCCTCGAGCTCGGCGGCACCTCCGCGACCGACCGGGCCGAGGCTCTGGACCGCTACTGGCGCAACGTCCGCACCCACACCCTGCACGATCCGGTGCGCTGGAAGTACCACTGGATCGGCGCCTACCAACTCGACGGCCGGCATCCGCCCCGGCACGGAGCGCTCTGATGGCCGCCGCGACGAAGCAGATCCTGCTGAACGCCTTCAACATGACCTGCGTGGGCCACATCAACCACGGCCTCTGGACCCACCCGCGCGACCGCTCGGCCGACTACAACACGCTGTCCTACTGGACCGAGCAGGCCAAGCTCCTGGAGCGCGGCCTGTTCGACGGCCTGTTCATCGCCGACATCATCGGCGTCTACGACGTCTTCGGCGGCGGCATCGACGTCACCGCCCGGGAGGCCGTGCAACTCCCGGTCAACGATCCGACCGTGATGATCTCCGCCATGGCGGCTGTGACCGAACACCTCGGCTTCGGGGTGACGATCAACGTCCACCAGGAGGCGCCCTACACCTTCGCCCGGCGCCTCTCGACCCTCGACCACCTCACCGGCGGCCGGATCGGCTGGAACATCGTCACCGGCTATCTCGACAGCGCCCACCGCGCCCAGGGCGGCGGCACGTTGCCGGCTCATGATCGGCGCTACGACTATGCCGTGGAGTACCTGGAGGTCCTCTACCGGCTCTCGGAGGGCAGCTGGGACGACGCGGCCGTGCGCCGCGACCGGGCGGCCCGGATGTTCAGCGATCCCGCCCATATCCGCACGGTCAGCCACCGGGGCGAGTTCCTCACCGTCGAGGGCTATCACCTGTCGGAGCCGTCGCCCCAGCGCACGCCGGTCCTCTACCAGGCGGGCGCCTCGGGGCGGGGTCGCGCCTTCGCGGGCCGCCACGCCGAGTGCGTGTTCATCTCGGCCCGCGACCCGGCCACCGCCCGCGACTCCGTCCGCGCCATCCGGGCCGAGGCGGTGGCGGCCGGCCGGAATCCCGACGACGTGAAGGTCTTCGTCGGCCTCGCGGTCATCCCTGGACGGACCCGGGCGGAGGCCGAGGCGAAGCGGGACGAGTACCTCTCCTACGCGAGCCCGGAGGCGGGGCTCGCGCATTTCTCCGCCTCCACGGGGATCGACTTCGCCCGCTACGGCCTCGACGAGCCGATACCCTACGCGCCGGGCAACGCCATCCAGTCGGCCACCGCGGCGGCGGCCAAGCGCGGGCTGACGAAGCGCGACCTCCTCGCGGAACTGCAGCTCGGCGGCCGCTACGCGGTGCTCACCGGCGACGCCGTCGCCATCGCCGACGAGCTCCAGGCCTGGATCACGCAGGGCGAGGTCGACGGGTTCAGCCTCAGCAGGATCGTCGTGCCGGAGAGCTTTTCGGACTTCATCGACCTCGTGATCCCGGAGCTGCAGGATCGCGGCCTCTACAAGACCGCCTACGCCGAGGGCTCGCTCCGGTCGAAGCTGTTCGGCCAGGGGGACCGGCTGCCCGCCCGCCACCCGGCCGAGGCCTACCGCCACCCCGGCGCGCCTCAGCGGCCCTGAGCCTCGCCGCTCTCGGAGCCGAACCAGCGGCCGTAGATCTCGTCGTAGCGGCCATCCTCCCGCAGGCCCAGGAGGGCCTGGTTGACGCGCTTGCGCCGGGGATCGCCGGCCGCGAACAGGATGCCGTAGGATTGCCGGTTGAAGGCCGTCCCGATCAGGCGCAGGGCCTCGTGGCCGGGCCGGGTCGCGTAGTAGCTCAGCGCGGGGGCATCGTAGACCAGTGCGGCGACCGTGCCGGCCTGCAGGGCCGCGCAGGCCTCCTCCAGGGTCGCGAAGCCCACCGGCGTGGCGAAATGGTCCGCCAGGTAGGCGACCGACGTGGTGTTGGCGACCGTGCCCACCCGCCTGCCGGGCAGGTCCTGCGGGCCGTTGATCGCGCCGCGCAGGCGCTCCACGGTCGCCGTGCTGGTCAGGCCCGCGGTGAACCACGCGACCAGGGCGATGCAGGTGAACAGCCAGACCACCGTGATGGCCCGCGCGAGGGGGCTGCGCGGCATCTCCTCCGCCTGCGCGGCGAGGCTGCTCAGCGCCCACCAGAGGACGTGCGCGAAACCGTGCGCGGGTCGCGCCCGTGCGGCCATGCCGCCGGGATGGCGCCGTTCGAGCCACCGGACCAGCGTCGCCACCGCGAGGATGAGGCCGGCGAGCCCCAGGAGGACCTGCAGGAAGGCGGCGTCGTGCAGGAGCGCCTGGAGCGCCCGTGCCGTGGCCGAGCCGGTGGCGTCCGGGGCCGCCGGGACGGCGATGCGCAGGCCGGTCTCCAGCATGGTGACGGAGAAGTCGAAAAGCCGTTCTCGCTCCGCGGTGATCGACACCGCCGCGATGGCGAGGTCCGCGCGCCGGTCCGAGATCGCCGCGAACAGCGCCGGCAGGTCGTCGACGCGCACGTACGCCGTCCGGACGCCGAGCTCCCGCGCGATGGCGTTCCAGAGATCGATGCTGAACCCCCGCAGCCGGCCCTCCTCGTCCATGACCAGGGGCGGGACCGGATGCGTCGCGACCCGCCACGTCTCGGGCTCGTTCGTGCGGAGCGCGAGGGGCGCCCGCTCGGATGCCGCTGGACCCATCTCCCGGGTCTCGGCGCGGACCGGTTGCGCGGCGAGGCACAGACAGACGGTCAGGGCGACCGTGGGGCCGACGGCGCGCCGTCGACCGGCGGACGGACGCGGCACGTCAGAGGCTTTCGATCCAGTTGCGCAGGACGGCGCCGGGCGCGTAATCGGGGCTGGCGTCCCGGCGGTTGGGCGCGTCGCTGGGAATGAAGCCGAACCGGCGCTTGAACGCCCGCCGGAAGGTCCGCTCGTCCGAGAAGCCGACCGTGAAGGCGACCTGCGAGACCCGCAGGGGCTTGAGACCGTCGTTGCGCACGAGCATCCGCATCGCCGCCATCAGGCGGCGGTCGCGGACATACGCCACGATGCCGGTCGGGGCGAACAGGCGATACAGGGTCGAGCGCGACAGGCCGAGCCGCGCCGCGATCAGGGCGGGCGTCAGCGTCGGGTTGCCGAGTTCCGCCTCGACGAGGCGGCGGATGCGGATCCGGACGTCTTGGTGCTGAGAAGGGCGTCCCTCCTCCTGACCGCGCAGCCAACTGGCGCAGAGCTGGGTGATCGCCGCCGAGGCCGAAAGGGCCTCGCGCCGGTCGAGGAGGTCGCCGCAGGCGACGACGTTGGCGACGAAATTGTGGACCAGCCGCCCGAACGGGTCGCCGTCATGGTCGAGGGGGCGACCGTGCAGGGCGTCCGGGTGGCAGCCCTGCTTCTCGAGCAACGCCCGCGGGATCACGACGTTCGTGGCATCGACCGCGCCCGCGACGATGCGCACGGGCTGGGCGAGATCGAAGACGATGCACTGCACCTCGCTCACCGGGCGGCCGCCGTGATCGGTCTCCACGAGGCTCTGACCCCGGCGATAGAACTGCAGCAGGATGTGGTCGAGGCCCTGCTGGCTGATCATCTCCTGCGACCGCACGAGGGTGTGTGCCGGCGCCATCACGTCGCCGACGATGAGATCGCCGAGGTGATAGCTGCGCATCGCGATCGGGATGGTGAGATCGGTCTCGGGCCGGAAGCTCACCGCGAAGACGGGGGCGATATGCTCCTGCCACGCCCGGCCGAGGGCCTCCGGATCGCTGGGCGGTTCGAACCGCAGGCAGGCGACCTCGCCGTCTGGAGCATCGCTGCCGGAGGGTGCCGCAGCCGGGCTTCTATCCTCGGAAGACATAAGGAGAGCCTGACACCCGCTGTTGCCGCGACCGATGACGAACGAGGTGCCGGCCCAAGGTGACGCGTGGCAACGCGGTCCGGTCATCCCGCACGTTAGCCGTGTCCACCCCGGCCGTCCCTCTTTCCCCCGCCGACACAGGTGGCTGTACACCGCCCTTTGTCGCGGCGGCGTGCGATTTGGCGCAGGCACAACCGGACCGGATCACCGCCTGTGCGGCATCGGAGACGCCTGACTCGCGAACTCACGGGAGTGTTCCCTGCATCCCGGAAGTGGAAATCGCCATACCGGAATGTTGCGCGCGGTCCGCCTGTGATGGCCACGGCAGGATCTGTTCAATCTGTATTTTATGCCTTCCGTTCAAGTCTTTCGATGGTCATGACGGAGGTCGTTCGATGATTTCGCGCCTGTCGGCGGCGGTGCGGCGCCGATATCCAGGCGGCCGATGTTTCCCGTGAAACATCGTCTTCGATCGGTCGGGGGCCGTCTCGCCGATCTCTCAGCCGAACAGCGTGCGCGCCACGATCTGCGGGTCGATCGGCTTCTGGCAGAGCGCCACGGCACCGTGGAGCGATGGCACCGCGACCGGGTCATAGCCGGTGGCGAACAGGAACGGCACGCCCCGCGCCTGCAGCGCGTCGGCGACGGGATAGACCAGTTCGTCCTGCAGGTTGATGTCGAGGACGGCCGCGTCGATCTCGGCCGTGCGGGCGATCAGCGCCAGCGCCTCGCCCACGCTGGGCACCGGTCCGAGGACCTGGGCGCCGCCCTCCTCGAACCCGGACTTGAGGTCGATGGCGATGAAGTAGTCATCCTCGACCAGCAGGACGCGCCGGCCGGCCAGTGCAGGTAGGGGCGGAGTCATGCGGGGCTGCCTGCGGCCTCTCCGTCGGGGAGCGGGATGTTGATCGAGCAATGTAGCGCCGTGTCGCCCAGTTCGTAGCTGGTCGTCGCCTTGAGCGCGTAGGGCAGGGCGCGCTCGATCAGCTCGCGCCCATAGCCACTGCCGGGAGGCGCGTCCGGCAGGTCCGGTCCGCGGACGAGGCCCTCCTCCACCCATTCGACGTGCAACCGGTTGCCGCCATCGTTCGCCACATAGGTCCGCCACGTCACGCTTAGGCGGCCCTGCGCGGTGGTGAGCGCCCCGTACTTCAAGGCGTTGGTGGCGAGTTCGTGGAGGGCCAGGGCGAAGGTCTGCACCGTCGCCTTGCGCAGCCGCACCACCGGCCCGTGGAGGCGGATGCGCGCCTGCATGGCCGGTGCGTCGAGGGCGGCGAGTTCCGTCTCGATTACGGTCCGGAGGGTGATCGGCTCCTGGTCCGAGCGCGACAGGAGTCCCTGGACCCGCGAGAGGGCGGACAGGCGATCGTTGAACCGCGCCCGGAAGGTCTCGCCCGGGCCGGTCTGGGCCATCGTCTGCTTGGCGATGGCGCGCACGACGCCGAGCAGGTTCCGCGTCCGGTGCTGCAGCTCCGCGACCATGACCTGCTGCCGCTCCTGGAGCTGGCGCAGATCGTCGATGTCGGTGGAGGTGCCGAGCCACTCGACGATGCGGCCCTGCGCGTCGCGGACCGGTGCGGCCCGGGTCTGGAACCAGCAGAAGCGCTGCTCGGCGGCGTTGCTGAGGCGGTGCTCGAAGGAGAGGAGGCCGCGCGTGGGCGCCGCACGCCATGCGGCCTCGGCGACCGCGTAATCGTCCGGATGGACCGCGTCCAGCCAGCCCCAGCCCCGACTCGTCCGCTCGGTCTGCCCGGTATAGGCGTGCCATTGCGGGCTCGACCAGATGCAGGCGCCGTCGATCGCGGCGCGCCAGACCAGCTGGGGGATCCCCTGGGCGAGGGTGCGGAACAGCTCCTCACTGGCCCGCAGGCGGCGCTCCGCCAGCACCCGCTCGGTGCTCTCGACCACGATGGCGATGACCCCGGCCGGCCGGCCTTCCTCGTCGAAGACCGGCGAATAATCGAGGTTCATCCAGACCGACTCGGGACGGCCGTAACGGTGCAGGGTGAGTTCCTGGTCCTTGTACGAGAGTGTGCCGCCCGCCAGGCCGACGCGCATCACGTTGTCATTGAAATCGGCGACCTCGGGCCAGCCCTCGCGCACCTTGGAGCCGAGGAGCCTGGGATGACGCGCCCCCGCGAAGCCCGAATAGGCGTCGTTGTAGATCATGATGCCGTCCTCGCCCCAGAGCAGCACGATCGGCACGGGTGATTGCAGCAGGGTACTGACGGCGAAGATCAGGCTCGGCGGCCAACCCGCCAGGGGTCCGAGGGGTGTCTGTCCCCAGTCGTAGGTCCGGACCAAGTCGGCGAGTTCGCTGCAGCCGCCCGAGAAGATGCAGGCCTCGCTCATGCGGTGATCGACTCACGAAGCCCCAGCCCGGACGCGCAGCGCGCATGGAGCCCGAAGACCGGCCCGGCGGCCACGCGAGGCGGAGGTTACTACAGCGGTCCCGCGCCTTGATAGAGGTGCCCGCGCTCCGCCTTGCCGGATCCGACGGGCGCGGCACGCGAGTGGTCCGGCCGTCGCCGAAGCCGAGGCGCAGCCATGTCCGCGGCCGGCCGGATGCGAGCGGAACCCGAGTCCGGTCTCGCCCGACCCATGCGACCGAATGGCGTTCCCCTGTCCATAGTCTCGCCGTGTTCCGGGCGCCTCGTGGCTCACCGGCCCGAAAGGCGAGCCGGTCATCGGAGTCCGACGCGCATGATGAACTCTGTTCTGGCGCTTCTCACCGTCGTGGCGGTCCTGCTGGTCACGGCGCTGATCAAGCTCCCGCTCCTGCCATTCCGCCTCGTGGGCCGTCTCCTGCGAAGCCGCCCGGCGGCCGCCTGACGGATCCGCTCAAGCGGCCGCGTCGACGATGAATTCCATCCCGCGCCCCGGCCCCTGATCGGCATACGCGACGAGCGCCAAGCCGCGCTCGGCCAGGGTCGCCGCGACTGTGTCCCGCTCCCGCCGAACCATCTGGCCGATGGCCAACGGCGTCAGCCGGGGACTCGCCTGCCGCAACCGGTCGACTCCGATGCTCGCCGGCAGGCCCGCGCCTTCGGCGATCCGAGCGAGGGCGAGCCCCAGATCCCGCGCCTTGGTCTCCGCGGCGGATTTCGGCTTGAAGGCCATCTGCTTCTCCTTCTGCGGGGCCGCTCGCCTCAAGCGGCCCGCCTCTCGACGTTCACATCCGGGAAAGCCCGGATCCATACCCGCCGCCCCTTGGCGTCGTAGACCTCGACCTGCCAGCTCGACCAGTCGAACCGCTCCACGATCCGCTCCATCAGGGCAAGCGCGACGTGTTCGGCCTTGGCGTGCATCTGCGCCGCGTTCGGCCACCAGCTGCCTTGCGGGTCGGTCACCAGTTCATGGCCATCCGTGCAGTGGAAGCGGTAAAGCCGCATCGGCATTGAGATTCTCTCGATCAATCCACAGCGTTCCACCACCATCCGAGAATACGGCCCATCAGCGGTTGAACCCGCAGCGCGCATGCGCTTTGTTCATGTAATGTTCTATATAGATTCGAGCCACGATGCACCCGGATCCTGACGCGACGCCTGCGGAGATTCGTCTCAGGGAGGCGGTGGTGATCGCCGCCGCCTATCATCGGGACGCCCAAGGCGACGCGTGGGCGGCGCTCGTAGCGGCGATCGCCGATGCGCTCGTCGATCTCGACGCGATGGAGCAGCATTTCGCCCGGCAGGGGCGGCTGATCTCCCGGGGCTATGCCTGCGGCTGGCCGGGGACCCGCGCAAGTCAGGAGCCTCACCCAAGCGGTGCGCGGCCGCAATCCGGACCGGCCGTGGAAGGTCGATCCGACGTGGCGGCCGTGCCGAAGCGGCAAGCCGCCGCGCCGGCCTGAAGGTCCAGCGAGCGGGACGGGCCGCCTCGACGATCCGGGTCGACGAGTCGCCCCCGCAGCCGGGACCAGTCGGCCGGGTCGGCGCCGGACTCTCGGGGAGTCAGTGTTTCGCGCCGCCGCGCCGCGCCATGGCGCCGGGTTGGCCCAGGCCGATCGCCTTGGCGAGGGCGGAGCGCTGCTCGGCATAGCCCGGGGCGACCATCGGGTAATCGGCCGGGAGGCCGAAGCGGTCACGATAGCCGCGCGGGTCGAGACCGTGGCTGGCCAGATGGCGCTTGAGCGTCTTGTAGGTCTTGCCGTCGATGAAGCTGACGATATTGTCCTGCCGGACCGACTTGCGGATCTGGGCCGCACTCGGCTTCTCGACATCGGCCGGGGATGCTGTCCCGGACTCCGCCGTCAGCGACCCGGCGACGAGCCCGCTGATCGCGCCATGCACCCGCGCGATCAGGGCCGGCAATTCGGCGGCCGGGACCGGGTTGTTCGACACGTAGGCGGCAACAAGCTCGGCGGTGATCACGGTCGAGGTCTTGGATGTCACATCGGACGTTTCGTTCATCATTCAAATTCCAGAAAACGGTTTACGTTCAGATCATCTGCAGCGAATAAGGCTTTAGATAAAGTAAATTTCGAATGAAAACTTAGAGAAAAGCTTCGGATTTTAACGCCTCTTGCGGTTGCCGACGGGCAGCAAGCCGGCGCCCGTGCCGACCTGCGCGGGATTAACCATGCGGTGCCGCAGCGGAACCACCCCGGCGTCGCGGCAGACCGGTCCGGTCTCCGCCCTCCGCGACGCCGGCGAGGTCAGGCCGGCCGTCTGGACGCTGCCCCCCGGCAAGCTCGCGGATCCGGGCGGTCTCACGGGCCGGGCGTTACTGCGGACTCATTTCCGTTGGCCGCTGGGGTTGGGGGTGGCCGATGTGTCCGGCGCGACCGCCGGGTTCACGGGCGTAACCGTCGACCACGTGGCCGCGATCGCCGCGATCGCCAGCAACAGGGCGATAAAGATGCCTGTGAGGGTGAGGCGCTTCATGAGGGTGGTCTGGGACTTCGGGGCGGGAGGCGTGGAACGGCTGGCGCGGCCGATCGATCCCGGTGCCCGGCGCAGGACGAGGTCCTGGCCGTTACGACCCGCCCTGAGCGAGCCGTGCCAGGACCACTGCGGCGTGCCGGGCCATCCGTTCGAGCCGTCGGACGGTCTCGCCGTCGGGTATGACCGAGGCGCACCCGTAAGCGCCGAGGGCGGCCACCGGCTCGGGCGAACCGATCGGCATCATCACGAGGCTGCGCATCGAGGTCAGCCGGTCGAGAGCGGCCGGAACCCGGGGATCGCATTCGATGTCCAACACGACGATGGTCTCGGCGTCGAGCATCGCGCGCTCAGAAACGCATTCCGTCACCGGAAACCGACGACCGCGCCACAGCGGCTCGATGGCATCCCCTGCGGCATAGAGCATGGTGTCACCCTCCCGCAGGACCATGGCGATCCCGTCGGCGCCCGCGGTTTCCCGGGCGGTTTCGCGGAGGATCGCGACGATGTCCTCACGGGAGCGGGCCGCCGTCAGCCGGCCGGATGCCTGCGCCGGAGGCCGGGGATCCTTCGCCTCGGCGGGGCGCGTCGCCAACGCAGTCCGATCGGTCCATGCAGCGTTCCACACCCGATCGTCTCGGGGCGTCACCGCCCGGAAGCCCCCTGAACCGTCAGGCCTGATCGCGGCCGAGCGGACAGGCAACAACCTGGATCGCGGGTCTGTCGAACCGGCGTCAGGCCGGATGGAGCACACGGGTACGGGTGGAGACTAACACGCCAGCGTCGCACATATTTATCGTCGAGGCGGTAAGGCGCGGCAGAAATCTCGAAATAGTTCCCCATCCTTGAATCGAGACGCTGCGATGATGTGCTCCAGCGCACCTTCCGGGCCGCCGGTTCCGGACGGCCGCCGGCGCTGTTGCAACGATGCACTATCGCTCCCGCACATCCTGACGTCCTGTCCGCCCCGCACACATCCCGCACAACGGGAGACAGAGGACCAGATGATCAAGAAGCTTCTTCTCGCGAGCGCCGCCACGGCCCTCCTCACCGGCGCCGCTTCGGCCGCCGACCTTCCGCGCCGGGCCGCTCCGCCTCCGGTGTTCACCCCGGTCCCGGTGTTCACCTGGACGGGCGCCTACTTCGGTATCAACGCCGGCTACGCCTTCGACGCCAGCAGCCGCTCCACCGGCAACAGCTTCGGCGTGCCGTTCCCCTACGCCGCCCCCGGCACCGTCGCCACCTTCCGCAACAGCAGCCAGGACGGCTTCTCCGGCGGTGGTCAGGTCGGCTACAACTGGCAGCTGACGCCCGGCTCCGGCGTCGTGTTCGGCGTCGAGGCCGATGCCCAGTACCTCGACTTCGGCCGTAACCGGAACAGCGCCTTCATCAATGGCGCCCTGGCCCCCGGCTACTACGTCACCGATCCGCGCGGCCTCTCCAGCCTCGACTTCTTCGGCACCGTGCGCGGCCGCCTCGGCTACGCCTTCGACCGCACCCTCGTGTACGGCAC
>NZ_JBFULS010000066.1:0-27718 GCF_054049775.1 Methylobacterium sp. P5_C11
GGATATACCAGTGTCGCAGTGGATTTACCGGCACCTTCGCAATTGAATGGTCGCCGCGGCTTAGATAGAATCGGTAAAAACTCTATATCGCCTTTATGCGCTTAAATTTCATTCAAGGCAAGTCAATAAATGCGGGAATTGAGGATAAAACGACGCATTATTTCCTTTGTCACATTGTGATTATACCCTAATTCTGATAATTGTCAACAATACGTTGGAGATTATGTAATATATATTGACCTAATTGGCCGGATAATTTCTGACTGATTCAGAATACCAAAGATGTTGGAGGCGAATAACAGTTATAGTCGTCATCGGTTGGCCCTTAGAATGCAACGGAGTTGGCCTTCTGCGCGATGACCTAGCCTGTCTTACGTTCGCCTTAGAGCGTTCACATACGATAGCCCTAGGTTGCCCTTGACTATCACACCGAACTCTCACACATACGGTGCCCTGGGTTGTCCGAGGCGGTGTTGCAGTATGGTGTTGCACGGTTGAATTTTGGTTTGACTATGATAAACTTAGAGTTCAATCCTCTCTCGCAGCACCAGAAGCTTTTCCGATCTTGCACTCCGTCCGGACGATGCTACGGGCTTCCTGACAGGGTCTGTCACGGACTGAGGCGCGCTGCGGCCGCCCTGCCGACAACATCCGCTGAGGGGGGACTGCGGACGTGAATTCGACGGCCCTGTTCACCATGCTGGGCCTTGTCGTCGGCTGGGCCGTCCTGGCCGGCGCCGCCCTCGTGACGGGCCGGATCGCGACCTTCGCGTTCCTGATCCTGACGCTGATCGCCCTCTATCTCTACGTGCCCTGGGTGCGGCTGCGCGCCAGCGGGCTCGACGGCTCCAGCCGTCCGGTCCGGTTCTGGACCAATGTCGCCATGTTGATCGTCAGCCTCGCCGCCTGTCTCGCCTTCGCGATGATGCTCGCCCGGCGAATCGGCCTCATCTGAGCGGCACCGGTGCCGCCTCCGCGCGGCCGTCCCCAACCCTGGCCGGATGACCTGGATCGAGGCAGGCCCGGGGCCGGCATCGCTCCGGAATCCGGTTGCGGACGCCGCGAAATGCCCCGAACGGCCACGGCGTGGCTTCCCTGGTCTTGGTCCAGGCCAGTATCGCCTAACATGTGTTACGTGGAAATGGCGGCGTGATCCCGGAATTTGTCCAGTCGATCACGGCCAATAGCCTGATATGGTGCGATAAAACGGATCTGTTCGAAATCTGAGCGATTTAAATATCTTCGCAGATCGAACTTCGGCCCCGAAGCAGGGTTGGCCAGGGTACCAGGCGCGCTGCTCCAGAGCGCACCGCGCCGGCGGCCGATGGTGCGGTGCCCGTGAGCGCGCCGTGCCTCTCGCGAGGGACAAACACGATGTACTATCACGACAAGCGGCTTCAGTACCCGGTCAGGGTCGACAGCCCCGACCCGATCTACGCCCGCATGCTCCAGCAGGCGATCGGCGGCATCGAGGGCGAGATCCGCGTTTGCATGCAGTACTTCTTCCAGGCCTGGGGCAACCGCGCTCCGACCACCAAGTATCGCGACATGCTGCTCCACACGGCCACGGAGGAACTCGGCCATATCGAGATGCTCGCGACAGCGGTGGCGATGAACCTCGAGACCGCGCCCACCAAGGTGCAGGAAGCCGGGGCCGCCGATGCCATCGTCGGCGCTGTGATGGGCGGCGAAAATCCGCGCCACATCGCCGAGGGCATGCTGCACAAGACGCTGCTGTCCACCGGCATGGCCGCCTTCCCGGGCAATGCGGACGGCGTGCCCTTCGACATGAGCCACGTCTACGCCAGCGGCAACATCGCGGCCGACATGTATTGCAACGCCGCCGCCGAGAGCACCGGTCGCGTCCTCGCGGTGCGGCTCTTCAACGCCACCGACGATGCGGGCATGCGGGACATGTGGAGCTTCCTCATCGCCCGCGACACGATGCACCAGCAGCAATGGCTGGCCGTCATCGAGGAACTCGGCGGGGACGAGGGCACGCTGCCGATCCCGAACTCGTTCCCGCAGGAGCAGGAGAACCAGGAGTTCAATTACGCCTTCTTCGCGACGTCGTCGGACGGTGCACCGCCGCCGGCCGGGCGCTGGACCCGGGGACCCTCGCTCGATGGCAAGGGCACCTTCAGCGTGGTCCAGAACCAGCCGATGGGCGAGGAGCCGGTGCTCGGTCCGGCACGTCCCGATAGCGGGGCGGAGAGCCAGCAGATCGGCTGACCCCGCGGCGACCCGGCGGCCGTTAGGCCCTCCGGCGGAGGCCGGATGGGCGTGCGGTCGGCCGCCGCGTCCCTGAGTCTCCCGTCCGCCGGCCCGGGTTCAGTGCTTCGTCAACGTCTCGACGACCGTGCCCGGCCCGAAGCGCTCCGAGAAGCGGGCGAGCCGGCTCCGACTCGGCTCGTCGAGACCACCGGCATGCGCGAAGGTCGTGAGCGCGATGCCGACCAGAAAGCGGGCCTCCTCGGCCGTCACGGCGCGTCCGCTCAGGGTGCTGGCCGCGCCCCGCACCGCGAGGACGGCCTCTTGGAAGGCGGGGTCGTCCTCGAGGTCCGAGACCCGGGTCATGGCTGCGATCCCGCCTTCTGGCCTGTCGCGCGGTCATAGCGACCGGGGCTGATCTTCGCAGCGGTAAGATCTTTCCCTCGGCCGAGGCAGCTGCGATGCCGCGACAGGTGGATATTCGGCGCGTAGATCCTCATCGAAATCGTTCCTTCCGCTCCGGCTCCGGCCAAGATAGGCGATCGTTCCCGCATAGATCAATTCTGAGATCTGTCTGATCCATGATCTATGTTGCGGCATCCAAGGGGTATCCGTGGATTGATCGTCGCATCGGTGTTTTCACACCCCTCAGGTGATCGACTGACATGCTCGAACGCTCGCCCGAAGCGGACACAATCACCACGCGGGTGCCTCGGCTCCCCGGGAACGTGCAGGATCATCTCGGCCATCTGCTGGCGGCGACTTACGCCCGCCACACGGTCGAGCCGACGATCGCGGTTCGCTTCGCCGCGTTGCTGAGGTTGCTGGACGGTGCCTTCGGCCGGGTCGAGGACAGCCGGGAGGCGGCGTTTCAGGCCTCGCTCCTGGCTCTGGTGCCGAACCTGCAGCGCTTCGCGCGCTCGCTCCTGCGCAGCCAGGGCGGCGCGGACGACCTCTTGCAGAACACGCTCCTGCGGGCCTGGCGCTCGCGCGCCAGCTTCGCCCCGGGCACGAACCTGGAAGCGTGGCTGTTCACGATCATGCGCAACCAGTTCTACAACGAACACCGGAAGCGCGGGCGCGAGGTGCAGGACGAGGACGGCGCGCAGGCCGAGCGGCTGGTCTCGCTGCCCGAGCAGGGCGGCCACCTCGATCTGAGCGACGTGCAGGCCGCCCTCGACCGTCTGGCGCCCGCGATGCGGCAGGCGCTCGTGGCCGTCGCGATCGAGAACCTTACCTATGAGGAGACCGCCGCCCTCATGCGGTGCCGGATCGGCACGGTGAAGAGCCGCGTCTGGCGGGCTCGGACGCAGCTCGCCGAGATGCTGGGCTACACCGGCGGGGAGGTCGGGAGCGACGACGTCATGCTGGCCGCGGCAGGCCCGACGGGCCGGAAGGCGACCCGGGTGTCGTAAGCGCCGCTCGAGGTAAGGCTCGCAAGACACCGGCCCCTGGGCGTAGGGTTGATCCGCGATCCCGGGCCGACGGAGCCGCCATTCCCCATGCCCTTCTCCATGTCGTTGCGCGTCCTGACTGCCGGAGCCGTCGTTCTCGGCCTGACCCTGGCCCCCACCTCCCTGGCCGCGGCCCGGGAGCACACCGGGCCGGAGGTGCGAGGCTGGCTCTCGGATCTCGTCACGCGGATCGACGCCGCCGGCCGTGCCGAGAGGGGCAGGGAGCCCGTTCGTCGGGCCGGGACCGTGGTGGTCCGCCTGGAGATCGCGGCGGATGGGGCGGTCCAGCGGGCGGAGATCGAGCGCAGTTCCGGATCCGAGGGCCTCGATCGGCGCGCGCTCCGCGCCGTACGTGACATCGGCCCGACCGCCGCCCCGCCGGCACCGCTGTTGAGCGAGGCCGGAACCGTCGATCTGAGCATCCCGGTGCAACTCGGCCGCTGAGCGCAGGGGCGCGATTTGCCCCCGAACACGGCGTCATCGGCGCGACCGCATGCCGAGGACGGAAGCGCGTCGATCCGGGGGCCACGCTCACCGGTCGCTGTCAGCGTCCACGCCGAGATAGGCGCCTATGAGATAGCCCGCCTGGTGGGCGGTGAGGTAGCCGAACAGCAACAGGATCTTCTCGGCATCGAGGCGCGTCCACACGAACGCCCAGACTGCCAACCAGGCGAGGCTGATCAGCATCGAGCTCGCCATCAGAACCGAGGCCCGGTACCGCCAGCCCTCCAACATGCCCACCGCGAAGAGCAGGGCAGCAATCAGCAACGGGCCGACTCCTTTCACGCGAAAAGATAAAATTTTACGCGCTAAATCTTTGTAAAATGAAGTAATTTTGGCTTTTCGCCAGACCTTCGGCGGAGAGGATTGATATTCGATTAACCCGATCGTTCCGCGGCCGCCGTGCGGCCGTCGCCCTCGTCTCGGGGATAGCGATTGAACTGCGTCATCCAGACATTGATGTCATCGATATCTGAAATCGATCTCATCTGTTTGGATCATGTTGCTGTGCAGCGTAAATGATCCCTCGACGCCGGGCACGACCCGGACACCGAGAGGACCTTCCACCATGACCGTTCGCACCCTCGTTCTCGCCGCCCTCGCCGCCGTTCCGATGATCGGCACTGCCCTGGCCGACGAGGCCGTCACCCTGACCCCGCCGCTCTACCGCGAGCAGGCCCGTCCCACGGCGACCGTCCGCCCGGCCTCCGAGCTGACCACGACGCCGCGCCTCGTCCCGGCGAGCCCGGCCACGCCTCGGGTCGTTGCCACGGCGGTTTCGAACCGCTGAGGCGGGCATGGGCCGCGATCCGGCGCCCCCGGCAGATCCGGGGGTGCCGGCCACCTTCCCCGATCAACAACCCGACTGGCCGCGGGCATCGTCCCGAGCGATGGCCGCCGGCTCTCGAAGACACCACGCTGCGCGCGCTTGCCGCCCTCTGGTCGGCGGCGCTCGTTCGCTTCGCCCGGCCTCGGCGCGGCCTCCCCTTTCGACAGCCGCACACTCTGCCTGACGGTACTGACCCGCGCCCGGTGATCAGGCCGGGCACGGCTTGCCGCCGGGCAGAACGACCTCGCTCTGCCCGTTGTAGACTTCGCCGCCGCGGACCGGCCAGACTTTCCTGTAGCGGAACGTCCATTGGGTCAGCTTCGTAATGACCGGAAACAGCGGCCGATAGGTCATCGTGACTTCCGAGACGACGAAGCGATCTCCGTTTCGGGTCATTCCGGGCGGCGGCGGCCCGAGGGACGCGCCGGTCGCGTAGGCTTGTCCGTTGGATTGGGCGCTCGAACAGACTTGGGTCGTCGCTGAGCCGCCGGTGCTGTAGGTGCCGGCCGCCGTCAGCACGATGCTGGCCCGGGTCACGTCGTAGGGATTGGCGATCACGCTCGTCGCGTCGAAGACCGGCTTGAGATCGGTGTAGCTGCCGCGGGAGATCAGATCCGCCATCGTGGTCGCGGCGTTGTCGAGGCGCTTGCCGATCATGTACGCGCGGGGCAGCTCGATCGACCCTATGAAGACCAGCAGCAGGATCGGCGCGATCATGCTGAACTCGATCGCGCTGACGCCATCCCGGCAGCCGATGAAGCGCAACAGACCGGCGCGGAGGCGGCCACTCAGCACGGCTTCGGCTCGTAATCCTCGACCCGGAATATCTCGGTCGCGATCAGCAGCTGCGACTTGTCGGACATGATCCGGCCGGTGAAATCCAGCATCTGGAACAGGCGCATCACGGGCACGGCGACCCGGACGGTCACCGTATCCCCGCCCTGGGGGCATTCGAACCGCTGGCCGAAGCCGACCGTCCAGGTTTTCGTCGTCTTGTCGAAGGGTTCCGCCGGTTGCGAGGACGCGAACGAGGACGTCCGCGACACGTCGAGGCGCAGATCGGCGCAGGGGAACAGCGCCGTCGGGCTGCTGCAGACGATCTTGCGGAAGCGCTGGCTCGGATCGCTGCCGTCCGAGCCCTCCTGAAAGGTGCCGGTGCGCAACTGTCGGATGCTGCGATCGACCGCGATGTCGAGGGTCTGCTGCTCGATGGCCACGACGCCGGATTCCGCGACGACGCCCAGCAGCGCCAGGAACGGGGCCGCAAGCAGCGCGAACTCCACCGCGGAGGCGCCGGCGCGATGGGCGGCAAACCGCCGGCCGCATCCGGCGGCAGCAATGCGGCCGCGCGGCCTTCGCAAGCGGAGGAAGACCAAGCGCATGCGGTCGGTCAGGTCGGCCGGTCGCACGGGTTCGGCGGCGGACAGCCCGGAGCGTGCGCGCGCCACGGTGGCGACCAAGGAAAAAACTCTCAAGAGACTTGCCGGCGCCGCCGGGTGAGCGCCGTCGTCAGATCCGATCGCAGCCGATCGCTGTGGAACCTGCGAACCGCCGCGCCTCAGGATACTCATCATGAACAGCGAACTCTGCAGGTCCTGCGCCTGCCCCCGTCGTGCCACCCTGGCGCCGACCGGACGATCTTGCGGCAGGCCTCTTTAGAAACGGTTCAAGGCCAACGCTAATTTTCCGCTTTATGGCGTTCTGGACACATGAATCGCGTCCTCGTGGCGTTGCCGCACGCTCAAGTTGAAAAATTTTGGACTGAAACATCTTTCATTGCGCGCGCCGATCGTTCGATTGGGCAGCTGGCGACCCTGGCCCGCAAACGGATTGATATCGTTTACTGTAAAACGACGGTCGTCGGTCCACGATAGGCTTTGTCCGTCAGGAACCACAAAATCTTTAGGTGCTGCGCGTATCCCGTCGAAGCGGGCCGCGATCGTGGTCCAGCAGACCGACCTCTACCAAGCCTCGAGCCCCTGTCGGAACGCGCGCGCGGACGTGACGAGGGTGCGGGGGCTCAAGGAGATTGGTCAACTGCCGGGCTCGACGCGGCTGTCGCAATGAGGGGGGACGGGGTGCAGGCCCTTCGCTGCCGGTCCGTCGTGTGGGAGTGACACGGTGCTCGCCCTGATCCTCGACGATTCCGAGATGAACAACCTGCTGGTCATGCAGGCGCTCAAGCCCGTGGCCGATTGCGAGCCGGTGGCGTTCACCTGCCCCGTGACGGCGCTCGACTTCCTGCGGTCCAACGTCGACCGGATCGGGGTCGTCGTCACCGACTACGACATGCCCGGCCTGACCGGCCTCGACGTCATCGCGGCGGCGCGGGCGGTCCGGGGCTTCGAGCACGTGCCGATCGTCATGGTGACGAGCCTCGACCAGCGCAGTCTGCGCCATCAGGCCCTGCGCGCCGGCGCCACCGACTTCCTCGGTAAGCCCTGCGATCCCGTCGAGATCCAGGCGCGCATCACCAACCTGATGAAGATCAGCGCGGCCCACCGGCAGGAGCAGGACCGGGCCGCGTGGCTCGCCCGCGAGGTCGCGGCTGCGGTCGCGGTGATCGAGGCGCGGGAGCGCGAGATCATCGCCCTGCTGATGCGCGCCGCCGAGCACCGCGACACTGATACCGGCGATCACATCGCCCGGGTGGCCGGCTACGTCGGCGTCATCGCCGGAAACCTCGGTTTCGCGCCGGCGGAGATCCGGATCCTGAAGCTCGCCTCCACGATGCACGATGTCGGCAAGATCGGCGTTCCCGACGCGATCCTGCTCAAGCCGGGACCGCTCTCCGCCGAGGAGCGCGCCGAGATGGAGAAGCACGCCGAGCGCGGCCGGCGGATTCTCGAGGGCAGCACCTCCGACGTCGTGCGGCTGGCCGCCGAGATCGCCGAGAGCCACCACGAGCGCTGGGACGGGACCGGTTATCCGAAGGGCCTCCACGGTGAGGCGATCCCGCTTTCCGGGCGCATCGTGGCCGTGGCGGACGTCTTCGACGCCCTGGTGACGGAGCGCCCCTACAAGGCGGCCTGGCCGATCGAGCGCGCACGGGCCTTCGTCATGGAGCAGGCCGGGCGCCATTTCGACCCGCGTTGCGTCGATGCCTTCCTGGCCGGCTGGGACGCGGTGGCGCGCACCTGCACCCGGGCCGCCGCCTGATCCGGTCGCCACCGGCGATCCCTCCCCGCGATCCGGCCCGTCCGGGCCTCCTGAAGGAGCGAAGCGTGTCCCTCGCGTGGCTCAGGCCGAAACGTTCCCTGGCCGGCAGACTGGCGCTGGCGGTGACCGGCGCCGTCACGGCGGCCCTCGTCTTGGCGGCGGCCCTGTCGGTCTGGCGCGAGGTCTCCCGCTATGCCGCCGACAAGCACGCCGCACTGGCGGCGGTCGCGCAGGTCTTCGCCCACGGGGGCGCCCGGGCGACGGCCGAGAACGACGCCGATGCGGCCGCCGCCTCCCTGCGGGCGATCGGCCAAGTCCCATCCATCGTCTACGGGGCGATCGAGCGGCCCGACGGGGTCGTGCTCGCCGAGCAGGGGCTCGGCCTGCGCCTGACGCGGGATACCGCCCAGGATGGTGAGGATCTCTCGCTCCTGCGCCTGCTCAAGACCCGGAGCCTCCAGGCGACCGCGCCGATCCTGGAGAACGGGCGCCCCATCGGCCGGGTCGTTCTGGTCGGCGAGACCGACGACATCCTCGATCACGTCGGGGCCGCCGCACAGAACGCCGCCCTGGCGGCGCTGCTGGCCGTCGCGATCGGTCTCGGGGTGTCGCTCTACCTCCAGCGCAGCGTCACGCGCCCGCTGGCCGCGCTGGCCCGCACCATGGACGCGGTCCGGCTGCGCCACGACTATGGGCAGCGCGCCCCCGTGGTGAGCGACGACGAGGTCGGTGCGCTGGCGCGCACCTTCAACGACCTGCTCTCTGCCGTGAACGAGCGCGATCACCGCCTCGCGGCGCACAGCGCCCACCTCGAAGGAGAGGTCCGCGCCCGGACGGCGGATCTGAGCCAGGCCAAGCAGGCCGCCGACGCCGCCAACGCCGCCAAATCGACCTTCCTGGCCACGATGAGCCACGAGATCCGGACCCCGATGAACGGCGTGCTGGTGATGGCCGAACTGCTGGCGAGTTCCGACCTGCCGGTGCGCCAGCGCCGGTACGCCGAGGTGATCGCCCGGTCCGGCAAGTCGCTGCTTGCGATCATCAACGACATCCTCGACTTCGCGAAGATCGAGGCGGGCAAGCTCGATCTCGAGAGCGTCCCCGTGAATCCCGCCGAGATCGCCGATACCGTGGTGACACTCTTCGCCGAACGCGCTCGGTCGGCCGGGCTCGACCTCGCGGCCGACCTCGCGCCTGCGGTGCCGCGGCTCATCCTCGGCGACCCGGTCCGCCTGGGGCAGGTGGTGAGCAACTTCGTGTCGAACGCGCTGAAGTTCACGGAGGCCGGCCACGTCACCGTCCGGATGGCCCTCGATGCCGGGGACGGATGCCTCATCGTCGCCGTCACCGATACCGGCATCGGCATCCCCCAGGACAAGCTCGCCACGATCTTCTCGGCCTTCTCGCAGGCCGACCAATCCACCACCCGCCGTTTCGGGGGGACCGGCCTGGGGCTCTCGATCGCGCAGCAGATCATCGCCGCGATGGGTGGCACCGTCGCGGTTCAGAGCCGCGTGGGCGCGGGATCGACGTTCTCGGCGCGCATCCCCGTGACGGTCGTCGAACCGGCCTGTCCGATCCAGCGCGACGCCGCGGTTCCGGCGGCACTCGTGCTGCGCGCGGCCGGTCCCGCCACCCGGTCCGCCCTCGCCGCCAGCCTGAGCGCGGCCGGCTTCGTGCCGGTCGCGGAGGCCGGCGGCGGGCCGGCCCACTGGATCCTCGACGCGTCCGACCTGGTCGCCGCTGGCCGCCGGCCGGATGCATCCGCGCGGGTCTTGGTCGTCGCGGCGCCGGGTGACGGTGCGGCCGACCGGGTACTCCGGGCCGGCCTCGCCGATGAGGTTCTGCGCTGGCCGGTGACCCAGGCGGAGTGGCAGCCGGTCCTGGCGGCGCTCGCCGAGGGGCGGGCCTTCGCCCCTTCGAACGCCCCCACGATCGTGGCGGAGCCGCTCCCGCGGTTCACGAAGGCGCGGGTGCTGGTCGCGGACGACAGCGCGGTGAACCGCGAGGTCGCCCTCGAGGCCCTGGCCCGCTGCGGCGTGACGGCGGTCGTCACCGTCGAGGACGGCGCCGCAGCCGTCGCGGCCGCCCAGGCGCAGACCTTCGACCTGATCCTGATGGACGGCAGCATGCCGGTCCTGGACGGGTTCACGGCCGCCCGGACGATCCGGGAGCGCGAGGTGGCCACGGGCCGGCGCACTCCGATCGTCGCCCTCACGGCCCACGTCCTCGGCGAGGCCGCGGAGGCCGCAGCGGCGGCCGGGATGGACGGGACCCTCCTGAAGCCGTTCACGCTGCGGCAACTCGCCGATCTGCTGCAGGCGCATGCGCCGGCCCTTCGGGACGCGGCGGCCTCGCCGGCCGCCGCGGCGGGATCGGACATGGCTCCGGTCATCGCCCCGGTGGCGGCATCGACTGCAGACGATCTGCTCGACGCCGAGGTTCTGGACGGGCTCCTCGCCCTCGGGGACGGCGCGTTCCTCGGCCGCATCCTCGGCCTGTACCGGGAGCAGGGTCCGGTGGCGCTCGACGCCCTCAGGTCCGCCCTCGCCGCCTTGGATCAGCCGGCCATCGCCAGGGCCGCGCACAGCCTCAAGTCGATGAGCGCGAACGTCGGCGCCCGTGCCCTCGTGGCGCGGCTGCGCGCCATCGAGGAGGCCGCCCGGAACGCGGTCTGCACCGAACCGGAAACCGTCTGCGACGCGCTGGACAACCTGCTCGGCGCGACGATCCGCGGACTCGAGCAGCGGACGCGCACCCACGACGGTGCGGGATCGGCAGACTCGCCCTGGCAGGGCGGGGCTGCGTCCGCCTAGTACTCAGACGGATCGCTGGCGCATCCGCGGCGGCCGGCGCAACGTCTGCGAATCGTGCCTCGGATCGCTGCCGGAGGCCGGCGTCCCGCGAATGGGCCGTCGCGGCCACGGTGTGCACGCCCCCTCCCCGACCGGCGCGCAGGATCGGACCATCGCGGACCGGCGGCGCTCGGGGCGCCAGGCGCAAACGTTCCCCGACGATGCCCTATGGCGACGCAGACCTGCCCTGCACGCCTGAGGCTGGTATGCCAGGCGGCCGCGCAATACGGTCGCGCTTCCTCCCAAGCACTCCCTCAGCCCGCCCGGTCCGCCGCGGCGGGCCTTTTCGTGCGTGCCGGGCCGCGCCACCGCTCGACCTCCTTGCGCCTGGGATCGGCGTCCGTACCGATCCCGGCCAGCCTCAATTCATGAGCACCCGGCGGATGAACACCGCGGCCGCGAACAGAACGGCGGCGGCGGCGGTGACGATGCTCATCATCAGAACCCGTCTGGGCTCGGTGGAAGACCCGGCCTTGATGGGTTCGACGATCGGCGCCAGGGCCACCACCTGCTGCTGGGCCACGATGCGGGCGCGGTCATAGGCCAGTTGCACGTCACGATGGTATTTCTCGGCATTCTCGCGCTCGTGCTCGAGGTCTTCGAATCGGGTGAGCGCGTCCGAAAGTCGACGCTTCTCCGTCGGTGCGGTGCCGGCCAGCTGTTGCTGGACCTTGGCAATGTTCGCATCGAGGTCGTTGATCTGCTGCTTGAGGTCGATGATGCTGCGGGCCTGCGGGCCGAGATCCCGCTGGAGCACCGACAGCTGAACGGCGAGCTTGGTGCGCGAGTCCCGCAATTCCGACACCGACTTGATGGTGGCGGTGTTCGACTTGATGACGTCGAGCACGCCTTCGCGGTTGCGCAGGTCGTTCAGCGCCGCACTGGCCTTCGCCTCGCGCTCGTCGGCGGCTCTCAGGACGCGCGCGCTCACATCCAGGGCATCCTGGCGGGACCGCATGCTGAGGTCGTTCAACATCCGCTCGGTTTCGGCCATGATCGCCTTGGTGATGGCGAGGGACTCGTCCGGATCGAAAGCCTCGACATACAGCGACATGATCCCGGACGCGGATTCGACGTCGACGTCCACCCGGCGCTTCCAATAGCGCAGGAATTTCTCGACCGGCTTGTCCGGGTTGAACCCGGAAAACATGTCGATGCTGTCGCGGCCATACCATTCGCGGATCGGGAGCTCGGCCGCGATCGTTTCGACCATCGGTCGGCTGTGGATGTATTCCTGCGCGATCAGCGTTTCCTGGGCGATCGTCGCCTTGATCACGCCTGCGTTCGTCCCGACCGAATCGGGCGTCGCCTTGTCGGTGGTGCCGACCGTCGGCCGGACCGCGAACCGGGCCTCGGTCACGTAGCGATCCGAGGCGATCAGGCCGTAGTAGATGGCCCCGCCCAGGGTCGGCAGGACGAAGCAGACGACGAAGAGGATCGGCAGCCAGGGATCGCTTTTGACGTGGCTCTGATACGAACGCACACCCTTCTTGGTGTCAGGAAGGCCCGGCAGGCGGGCGAATTGCCGGAGCGACTGCGCGATCACGGTGTTCCGGTCGATGCCCTTCAGGGGCCTGCCCGAGGCCTTCTCGACCTGCATGTTCATCGTTGCGACTCGAAGCTGGGGCCGGCGCGGGCGTGATCGGCCCGCGAGGCGTGCATGCAATTCGCCAAGCCAGTCACACGGCCAGGCGGCGAAAGCATGTCCACTGCAACCCCTCGGATCGGGTCATCGGAGCGGGCCGACAGCCCTCGCTTGGGCCGCCTGTCCCTCGGTGCACACGATGACACCATCCGTCTCCGGATCGCGAAGACCCGTCCGGTCGCGTCGCGCGGGCACGCGCCCAGCGGACGCGCGGACCGGACGGCCTTCGCGAAGGAAGGTCGGCCCCTCTTTGCGCTACGCTGCTCCCGCACGACAATGGGGCGCCCCGCGAAGGACGCCCCATCGATCGATCCGGCTTGTCAGATGGGATCAGTCGTCCCAGTCGTCACGGTGACCGTAGCCGTAGCCGCGGCGCTCGATCACGCGGACACCGGGACGGTCCCATTCGCGATGGCCGAACCGGACCCCGCGGTAACCGTCGCGGTAGCCCTCGCGGACGATCACGCGGGAATGGCCATAACCCGGTCCATCACCGTAGCCGTAACCGCTTCCCCATTCATGCGCCTGGGCCGCAGACGCGGCGCCCAGCAAGGCAGCGCCGGCAGCCAGTGTGAGGGCAAGCTTGGTCATCATCTGTCTCCCATTGCGATTTCAGAGGATAAATACACTTCGGCACACGACGGTTCCGAAATGGGTCTTCGATTATTCGGGGCTATTCATTCATCAATCGTTCATGGAGTGTGATTGTCTGACGAAGACTTGTCGCCTTGTGTCGGGTGAGGCTGTATCGGGCGGTCTGGGGCACGTCGGTCGCCGATACGGCTCATGCGAGGCGCCGGAAAGGGTTCGCATCGTCCCGATAGGATTGCCGGTGCGGCCTCACGGTCTTTGCAGGGTCGAGACGGCCGGTCGCCGGGCCTCGCCCTTCGGACATGCGCCCCGACCGGCCGGGAAGGCCAGCCGGGGCGGCAGCAGGTGCGTCAGCGGCGGGTTCCGGTCGAGCCGGCGCCCGAGGTGCCGGTCGCGGTGCCACCGGTCCGCGTGGTCGAACCGGTCGACTCCATCCCGCCGGACTTCATCTCGTGGCCCGGCGCGTAGCCGGACGCGCCGGGGCTCCCCGCCCGGCTTCCGCGCTCCTGCATCTCGTGCCCCGGGGTCTTGGACGACGCCCCCTGCTCGGTGGCGAGGGCGCTGCCCCCAAGGGCGAGGGTGGCGAGAACGATGATCGGCAAGCGTCGCATCAAGTGTCTCCTCCGTTGAGGCCCATTTAACGGCGTTGTTCCCGCGACCGTTCCCAAGAAATGAGACGGTTCTGGCTTCACGGTTCCGCGCAATCAGCGCTGAAGTTCTTGAATCTGCGCGCCGGCCTCCGGGATGAGTTTGCCAGTTTTGCAAAGCAGGGCCGCTGCGGAGGCGAATACGAACGTCGTGTTTTGGACTTACCGTATTCGTGTGAGGCCGCGCCAAGTGCGTTGGAGCGGCGGGGCCTAGTTGGAGCGGTGGCACGTCACGCGTCACTTGGTGCGGAACGGTTTTGGGCCGTGCACCGTATCTGGACCGCGCCGGGGCCGATCCCGCTGCGCGGGAGGCATCCATGATCCGCACAACGATATTGATCCTGCTCGGTACCCTGACGGTCGCGGGGGGCGTTCTCGGCTCTTCCTCAGCCGCCCTGGCCGATCCGCCCTGGGCTCGCGGCGAGCGTGGCTTCCGGCACGGCGGTCCCCCGCCCTGGGCGCCCGCCCACGGATATCGTCGTCACCGGGACTTCGGCGGGTACGGCCGCAGGGATGTGCGGGTGATCGAGGGCCGTCGCTTCGGCGGGTATCGCTACGGCTACTAGCGCCACCGACGACAGACCCGCGCCTCGTCAGCCGGCCCAGGCTCCGAACCACCTGGGCCACCTGGACCGTCGATCCCGGCCACGCCGCAGCACTTCGGAACCCTCATGACCCTCGTCCGCGCACTCGTCTTCGCCGTTGCCGCATTAGCGGCGCATGGCGCCCTGGCGCAGGCGGTCATCGAGCCTCAGGCGACAGAGGAGAGCGCACCGCGCCCCGGGCCACCCCCGCCGCTGCCGGAACTGTCCGACCCGAACGGACGAACCGGCGAGCCGCTGAACGAGCCCGGCGAACGGTCCGAGATCCCGAAGACGTTGCGCGGGTCCGGGTCCAAGGCCGGCGGCCCGGCCAACGACCTCAACCCGGGCGGCCGGCCGGAAGCACCGATCCCACCGAAGGGCGACCTCGGCCGGGTCATCGCCGGCAAGGAACTGTTCCACGGCAATTACTGCGGGAAGGGACAGCGCGGCGAGGGCCTGCCCCCGACCGACGACCTCGACGCCGCCTGCATGCGCCACGATGCCTGCTACGACACGGCCGGGTACAACTCCTGCGCGTGCGACGCGACGCTGAAGCGTGACGCATCGGCCGTCTCGGACAGCCCGAATGTGAGTCTGGAGGTCCGGCGCAGAGCCCTCAGCGTAATCGAGGCCGCGGGCGCGATGGACTGCCGCGCCCCGTGATCCCGAGCCCGCACCCTACGCCGCAGAGCAAAGGCCAAGGCGGTGGTCGAGGATGGTCCGGGGGGGATCCTAGAGGCCCGCGAAGCCCAGCGCCCCTGCGTCCTGCGCAAGGCTTTCGACGAGGACGTTGCGCGCCCGGCTGACCCGACTCTTCACGGTGCCGACTTGGCAGCCGAGACGGATCGCGGCCTCCTCGTAGGTGAAGCCCCCTGCGCCGACCAAGAGGAGGGCTTGCCGCTGCGGCAAGGGCAGCGTGCCGATCAGGTTCATTACCGACCCGAGGGCGACCGCATGCTCCTGATCCGGAGCCGCCGTCAAGGTGCTCGCATGGACACCGTCGGCGTCCTCGACCTCCCGCTTGGCCTTGCGGATCTCGCTGTAGAACTGGTTGCGCAGGATCGTGAAGGTCCAGGCGGTGAAGTTGCTACCCGGTGCGAACCGCGCCTGATTCGACCACGCGCGGACCAGCGTCTCCTGCACGAGGTCGTCGGCGCGCGCCTCGTTCGCGCAGAGCGACATGGCGAAGGTCCGCAGCATTGGCAGGGCGCGAATGAGGTCGTCGCGAAACGTCGCGGCGAGCCGCTCGCCGGAGCGTGCCAGCCCGGCCTCGAACCGCCCGACCAGATCCGACAGCTTCTCCGGGAGGGGCATCTGTTCGGCCAGGACGAAGTAGTCCTGTAAGGGACCCTTGAGGTGCGACGTGAGGTCTGCCGTGCGGTTGCCGTCGCCGACGGATTCGGCCGTCAGCTTGGCGCTGCGCGAGGGATCGGTCACTGTTGGGCTTCTCCACGCAACGGCCAAGCTAATCTGGAATGCATTTAATTTCGATGTTCATCGAAATAAGGCGTCATGATGAAGGCTGACGAGGCCTTGGCGGTTCTCTCGACCCTCGCGCAGGACGCCCGTCTTAGCGGCTTCCGCGTGCTTCAGCGGCGGCTGCCCGACGGCATGACTGCGGGTCCTCTCGCCGCGGCGGCCAAATGCGCGCCCTCGACGCTGACCTTCCACATGCAGCACCTCGCCGGCGCCGGCCTCGTCCGCACGCACCGGCAGGCCCGGTCGGTCATCTACGTCGCAGTTCCCGGGACCGTGAGGGGACTGACCGTCTTTCCGACGCGCGAATGCTGCCAGGACCGACCGGAACGCTGCGGGCTTCCGGCAGCCGAGGGGGAGGCCCCGGGCAAAAGCCGGTGCGGAACGCCCCTGGCGGATCATGCCTCGACGCAGGCGGCGGGCGCGACGCGGTCCTGATCCCGCCGAACGCCCGCCACTTCGGGGGTTCAGGCACGTTCGACGCCGCCGCCGCCTTAACCCGCGCGGCACACGCGCCCGCCACCTGCGTGACGGCCTGGCGGCGAGCGCCGAGCGGTTGGCCGACGCGCAGAGGAGAACCCGACTCCTGCCTCCCCCGAATTCGGGCTTATGGGTCGACTGCGCCGGATCACCCGGGGATTAAAGGAGCCCGTGCGGCACGTGGACGGCGCCAACGACCTTCCCGTAATTCGCAAATTCCTCGCCCCCGCGGAGGTCGACGGGCACTCTGTCCGGCCGTTCGAGGCGGGCCAGCACCTCCCCGGCCGCGACACCGGCGGCCGGAAGAGCGGGCATCACGCATCGGCGCCCTTCGCCGCGGTCGGCTCGGAGGCCGGTCGGGGTACGAGGCCGACCATCAGCATGCCGACGACCATGGCGGCCACGAACGTCGCGGCCCGGGTCGGCACCAGCGTGAGGATGGTCAAGGCGGGTCCGGGGCACAGTCCCGCCAGACCCCAGCCGAGACCGAAGATCGCGGCCCCGGCGATCAGACGCGCGTCGAGGTCACGGCGCGTCGGGATGTCGAGCCTCGGCGCGAAGACCGGCCGCCCGCGGCGCTTGGCGACGTGGTAGCCGACGGCCGACACCGTGACGGCACCTGCCATGACGAGGGCGAGGCTCGGGTCCCAGCGTCCGGTCACGTCGAGGAAGGCGAGGACCTTGGCCGGATTGGCCATGCCGGAGACTAGGAGGCCGAGGCCGAACAGCAGGCCGACGGCGAATGCGCAGACCGTTCTGGCCATGGTTCAGGCTCCCACGAGGTGGCGCGTGACGAAGACGGTCAGCATGGCGACGGCCATGAAGGTGCCGGTCGCGATCAGCGAGCGGGGCGAGCCGCGGCCGATGCCGCAGACGCCGTGGCCGCTCGTACATCCGGCCCCGAGGCGCGCGCCGAACCCGACCAGCAGGCCCGCAACGGCCAAGAGCGGGAACGCGGCGTCGACCGTCACCGGCGGCAGGCTTCCGCCCAAGCCGGCATAGGCGAGCGGCGCCAGCACCAGTCCTCCCAGGAAGGCGACGCGCCAGCCGGTCCCGTCCGGGGGCAAGGCCAGCAGACCGCCGAGGATGCCGCTGATGCCGGCGATGCGTCCGTTGAGGAGCAGGAACAGCGCCGCCGCGGTGCCGATCATGACGCCGCCGAGAACGGCACTGAGGGGTGTGAACCCGTCCATGGTGATCGCTCCCGAATTTCGCTCTGAACGGTCCGGCCCGGTCCGCGGGCGGAGCCTGGACCGATCCAGCACCGGCTCGCTCCCGCGGCCGGGCGCAAAAACATTAGAGATCACTGATTTAGAGAAATCTAATGTTTTGGCAAGGTCCGCCTGGATCGGCAGACCCCCTCCTGGCGAACGCGACGGGAAGAAGGCTCGTCCCCGCGATCGCCGAGATGGCATCCCGCCGGGGCGGGCTGAGCCTGCGCCTCGGCGATCGTCCGGACTGCCCGGGGCTCGAGGCGGAGATCCTTCGCGGGCGCGGCCGTCAGGCGAGGTCCGGACAAAAGATGTCCTTGAGGGTCGCCAGGATGCGGGCGGTCCGGGGATCCTCGAGCCTGTAGTGGAGCGTCTGGCTCTCCCGCCGGAACGCGACCAGCCCATCCTCCCGGAGCTTGGCGAGGTGCTGCGAGAGCGCCGACTGGCTGAGTTCGACCGCCTCTGCGAGGCGCGTGACGTCCATCTCTCCGCGGGCGATGAGCAGGCAGAGGACGAGCAGGCGCTTCTCGTTGGCGAGGAGGCGGAGCAGGCGCGCAGCGTCGCCGGCCTTGTCCTGGAGGCGCATCAGTTCATTCGGCGTCGCGGCGTCCATCGGCCCCTGATCCCACAGTGTCGGACACCGCTTATTTAGGCGACCCTAATATAATGTCAGCGGGTCGCCACGCCGCGGCCGAAAGACGCTGCTGCAGCGTTGGCCGCCGCAGCGAAGCGCGTTCAGGCCGGAACCCGACCGTCGGGCGTATAGCGGTCGACCGCCTGTGGGAGTTCTCGGGAGAGCCGCGCGAGCAGCTCCTCGCGCGACAGCCCCGTGCGCTGCGTCAGGGCCGCCAGAACGTCTGGACCGATGGCCTGCTCCAGGTGCGGCGGTGTGATCTCCTGGTTGGGGCCTTGGCTGACCCAGGACTGCGCCGCCGCCCCGTGACCGGCCTGTTGGAAACGCTCCAGCATCTCGGCCAGGCCGCTGTTCAGAAACCCGCCCGGGTCCGCGCCGCGCTGGTTGCCCATGAGGCCGCCGAGAAGACCCCCGAGGCCGCCACCGGATGCCGGTGCGGGGCCGGCGGGCGCGGGAGTGCCCTGTCCTGCGCCGCCGAGCAATTCGGCGAGCTTGTCCCTGTTCTGGTAGCCGGCCAGGGCGAGCAGGCCCAGGAGCGCCGTCATGGAGGGGAAGCCATCACGCATCGATCGTCTCCACCTTTGGGCGGCGGGGTCGAGGGCGTCCGCCGCGGGAACCGCTTGTCCCAACGCACGGGTGTGCCAACAGATGCGCTCTGGAGTGTGTCCCGAGGAGCCATCGTCACAACCCGCGATGATGTCGATCCCCCGCGCCGGTGCGCCCGTCGACGCGTCCCCGCGTCCGGCGGACCGCTGTTCGCTGAGCAGCCCGTCGATCCCCGCCGCCACGTCGCTTCGGCGCCGGGCTGCGGGGTCTCCGCGAAAGAGCCATCGGGCTCCGTGCCGACCTTGCGCAGGCGGCCTCGCGGTGTTGACGCAACACCCCTCGCAGCGGACCGCGCACGTCGATCGGCGCGCCGCCCTCATCCCAGCAGCGGCGGCAGGCGCGGGTTGCCGGAACCGCCGATCGATGCGATAGGCCGCGCCGGGTGCGCGATCCGGAGGTCGGATCGGCAGGTCTCTGCGCGGGTCGGGCCGCCCGCGGCTGAAGGCCTGTGCGCGTGCCCTCACTCCTTCGCCGACCCCTCTCGTCCCTGCGCGGCCTGCTGACGAGYGCCGCTGGCGGCGGCCTCGTCCTCATGGCGAGCGCCGCGCTGGCATTGGCCGTCGCCAACTCGCCGCTCGCCGACACCTATTTCGCCGCGCTGAAAGCCCATGTCGGTCCGCTTTCGGTGCTGCATTGGGTCAACGACGGCCTGATGGCCGTGTTCTTCCTGCTCGTCGGCCTGGAGATCAAACGCGAGCTGCTCGACGGGCGCCTGCGCACCTGGCCGGACCGCATCCTGCCGGGCGTCGCCGCGCTGGGCGGCATGATCCTGCCCGCCCTCGTCTATGCCGCGGTCAACCGGCATTCCCCCGAAACCCTGCGGGGCTGGGCCATCCCGGCCGCCACCGACATCGCCTTCGCGCTCGGCATCCTGGCTCTGCTCGGCCCGCGGGTGCCGGTGTCGCTCAAGGTGTTCCTGACCGCGCTCGCCATCATCGACGACCTCGGTGCAGTGCTCATCATTGCCCTGTTCTACACCGCCGACCTGTCGCTGCCGATGCTCGGCGGTGCGGCCGCGACCCTGGCGGCGCTGTACGGGCTGAACAAGGCGGGGGTCAGCCGGCTTTGGCCGTACCTCGCCCTCGGCACCGTGCTGTGGGTCTTCGTGCTCCTGTCCGGCGTGCACGCGACCATCGCGGGCGTTCTGCTCGCCCTGACGATCCCGCTCCGGCTGAGTGTCGGCAAACCGGACGATCCGACCTCGCCGCTGCACATCCTCGAACACGCCGTCAGCCCGTGGACGGCGTTCCTGATCCTGCCGGTGTTCGGGTTTGCCAATGCCGGCGTGTCCTTCGCCGCGTTCAGGCCGGCGATGCTCCTCGACCCGGTGACGCTGGGCGTGGCGCTCGGCCTGTTCCTCGGCAAGCAACTCGGCGTGTTCGGCTTCGTGCTCGCGACCGTGCGCCTCGGGTGGGCACAGCGTCCAACCGGCGCGACGTGGCCGCAGATCTACGGCGTTGCCCTGCTCTGCGGGGTCGGCTTCACGATGAGCCTGTTCATCGGACTGCTCGCCTTCGCGCAGCAGCCGGAGCTGGAGGCCGAGACCAAGGTTGGCGTGCTGTTCGGCTCCCTCGCCTGCATGGCGGCGGGGGCTCTGGTGCTGCGCCTCGCCCCAGCTCCGTCGTCGCGCCGCTGAGCCTAGACCGGCCGGCGCGGCTCCGATGGGCCGCGCCGCAGCTGTTCGGCGTCACCCGGACCGCGGCACAATGCGCGTGGACAGTGGCGGGACCATCAGGGTCATCGGATACCCAGCCCGCATCATCGAGCTGAGCCGGGTCGAATGCGGGGCGCTCGTCCCACCCGATCGACCTCGGTCTAAATCATGCCATGCCGATCGCGGTGTGCCCCTGCAGCGGAATGATCTTGTAGGGACGTGGTGCGCAGGCGGCGATCGTGGTCGTGTTGCATCAGCTGGCTGGATGGCCGTGGATCGGCAGATTGATTTGATTGCTTGGATCGACCCATATTTCGCCCATCATCCGCACGGCGCTCTTGCCACCCTTGTGCGGAACCGTAAAGTTCATCTCCGGAATCGACCACTGGATCGACTTACGATAGTCGAATTGCCTTCTCACGTCATCCAGATAATCCTGGGTAACAATTTTATACGGCATCCGCCCGATCTCGAACGACTCGAGCGTGTAAAACATATCGTCGGACACGGCTACCTTGTTGAGGATTATGACCTGCGGCCGGAGTGGACATTCTTCCAGCAATCGAAAAAGATGTTCGTCGCTGTATTGTAGGGATCCTGAGCAAAATAAAACGTCGCAGGCATCGATAGCGCTGATATCTTCTGAGTAGCTGAGATTGCTATCTTCCGGCTTGAGCCTGCGAGAGCCCTCCGCGCAGACTGCAGGCACATCGACAACCTGCCATTTTAGGTCCCGCGGAAAATCCATGACGCTGCGATAAGCATAGTATTTCGCGCCGACATGGCCGCCGAAATCCACAACCGACCTGAGTTTGCCTTCGGTTGCAATTCTCTGCAGTGCATACAGCACCGGCCAGTCGAAGAGATGTACATCTCTGAACAAATCTAGATTGAATTCAACGATCTCAGGGCTGTCATAGTGCGCCCTTTTTGATTTCGATAGAAAATTCTCCGCTTCCACGCGCGATTGAAACTTGCCCCACCGCTGTTGGTGGCTCGATCGAAGAATTCGTCTCAGCTTCGATGATTTTTTAAATCTGTCGACTTTTAAAAATTCCCGAATTTTGCGCAGTCGACCGATGGAGGTTGATGAGTTGCGAGAATTTGATTTTGCTGTCTTCATAGTTCCTCAGGTTCGAATATTTGACAGAATTCATATTGCAGCCCGTTTCTCATTTGCTCCAATTGAATTTGGCAAAGCAGATCCCTTCTTATGATGGACATACACTATATATCGCAATCATCACAAATTGCGTGATGTGCGAAATTGCGCATCTTCGGGCCATGCAAGCCTCCGTTCGGATTGAAATTTTCGAAGGCGCTCCGGCCTTGCCCCGGACGCGTCTGCATCCCGGTCCAAGCAGAACCAGAACGGACTCTAATGATGAGCGGCGACAAACAGGGTTAGGATCGATCCAGAGGGCACGGTCACCGCTGGCCGACGAGGGCGCCCGGGATCCAAGTGACATCGAGGAAGCCGCCAACCTTCCGACCTTCGTGGTCGCGACACGTGATGCATCAGGGCATGTCGGGAGGGCGCGAGGGCCAAGTTCGGCGCGGGCGCCTTCATCCTGAGGATACCGGCTCCCTTGGCGGCCGAGGGTTCGGGACGCTTTCTCCAAGGCGGACGGTCCGTTTGCGCGGGAAACCGAACGTGCGCCGCCCCGTAGTGCAGTCCGGCGCGCCCCCGGTGACCCGTCGAGTGACCAAGCTGGCGCCGTCGCGCACCGGCCTGTCGGCCGGCGGAAACGCCTCTTCGAGCGGTCCGTGACACGATGGCGCCTGAGCGGGCGAACGCTGCCAGAACAAATGATCAATGTATACTGGTAAATAAACCAGGCCGGGCCGGCGCATCGGAGCCGTCTCTGCGGCGGTCAGAGCCGTCACTCTCTTCTATTCTGCGCCGCGCCATGCGCATAAGCGGGATCTTGCTGCGGCACAAAGCCTAGCTTATCATTTGGAAACACTTCAGAAAACAAAAACAAACCGTTCAGAAGGAACGATGGTGACATCGTATTGTTCGATAAGTCAATGCGGATGCTGATACCGGCATCTGCGATCCGAGCCATGGAGAGCCATTCGATGAGGACGAAGATCGGCGTCGCCACCCTGGCCGTGCTGGCCAGCCTTGCCGCCCCGGCTGCCCAGGCGGCCGAGACGGTCCATGCCGGCAAGGCCATGGACGCTTTGCGGGCCGGCACCCTTCCGGTGTCCTACAGCCAGTTCCGTGGCGGCTGGCACCGTGGCGGCTTCGGCGGCTGGCGGGGCGGATACGGCGGGTACGGCTATCGCCGGGGTCCCGGCGTCGGCGCCGCGGTCGGCGCAGGCCTTCTCGGCTTTGCGGCCGGCACGGTGATCGGCTCGGCGGCCGCCAGCAACGCGGCGCGGCCCGTCGCGGTCTATGAGACCCCCGCCCCGGTCGTGTACGCGCGTCCGGTCGCCGTGCGCGGCTCGTCCTACTGCGCCGCACGCTACGGCTCCTACGACCCGGCCTCGGGCACGTACCTCGGCTACGACGGGTTCCGGCATCCCTGTCCGTAAGCACGGCGCGGTCGCCTGATCTCAGGCCCCGGTCGCTCGCCAGCGGCCGGGGCTTCTTCTTTGATCAGAGGCCAGAGCCGGCGCGTCGCGGCATCCCTGGGCGTCGGGACGCGGTGAGCCGCCGGGACGATTCGGCATCGTCCCGTCGAGGCCGGCGGCGTGCGATGCGGCCAAGCCGGCCCCTTCATGCCCGGGGTCAGGCGGCCCGCCGCTCGACCACGACCGTGTCGACGATCTTGGTGTCCTCGTAGAGCCACTTGGCCAGGGCACCCGCGACCATCGCACCGGCGATGGGGGCCAGCCAGAACAGCCAGAGCTGCATCACGTACTCTCCGCCGGCGAACAGGGCGACGCCGGTCGAGCGGGCCGGGTTCACCGAGGTGTTGGTCACGGGGATCGAGACGAGGTGGATCAGCACTAGAGCGAACCCGATGGGGATGCCGGCGAAGCCGCTCGCCGCGCCCTTCGAGGTCGAGCCGATGATGATCATCAGGAAGAAGAAGGTCGTCAGAACCTCGGTGGCGAGGCAGGCGCCAAGGCCGAACTTACCGGGGCTGAGATCTCCGTAGCCGTTGGAGGCGAAGCCCTTCGCGACCCAACCCGCCTTGCCCGAGGCGATCAGATAGAGGGCGCCAGCCGCCACGATGGCGCCGACCAGCTGGGCGAGGATGTAGGGGACGACGTGCCTGTTGGCACACCGGCCGGAGGCCCAGAGCCCGAGGGTGACGGCCGGGTTGAAGTGGCCGCCGGAGATGTGGCCGACCGCGTAGGCCATGCTGAGCACCGTCAGGCCGAAGGCCAGGGCGACGCCGACGAACCCGATGCCGAGTTCGGGGAAGGCTGCCGACAGCACGGCGGCGCCGCAGCCGCCGAAGGTGAGCCAGAAGGTGCCGAAGAACTCGGCGGCCGCGCGGCGTCTCAGGTCATGGTTCATGATCATCCTCCTTCGGGACCATCTCTGGGGCTCGCATCATCGGCAGCTTTTCATCGGGAGCATTCGCGGGGTGTCGTCGGAGCCCGCGCCGATACGGATTGCGGTGACGACGGGTGACGGGACTGCAGCCTCCCGAGGTCCGGTAGCGCCGTCGTGGCGTTCGGGAGCACCCGTCAGGCCTCCCCGAGTTCGGCAGCGAGCCGGTCTCGGGCTCTGCTGACCCGGCTCTTCACCGTGCCGGGCGGGCAACCGATCCGCGCCGCGGCGGCCTCGTAGGACAGGTCCTCGACCGCGACGAGGAGCAGCGCTTCCCGCTGAGCCGGTTCGAGCCGGCCGAGAGCCTCCTGCACGTCCTGCACGACGAGCCGGTGCTCCTGATCGGCGAGACTCGACAGCCCGGCCGCGTGCGCACCATCCGGGTCGGGAACCTCCCGCCGGTGCTTCTTCCGGTCGTTGAGGTGCCCGTTGCGCAGGATCGTGAAAAGCCACGCCTTCAAGGCCGTGCCGGGCCGGTAGCTGGTACGGTGCTCCCAGGCCTTGAGCAGCGTGTACTGCACGAGGTCGTCGCTCTCGATGGCGTTGCGGGTCAGCGACAGCGCGAACCGGCGCAGATGCGGCACCACCGCGACCAGTTCGGCCGCGAAGCCGTGGCCCGATCGCATCTTGGCTGCGTCCAGCGCCTCCGACAGACGCCAGAGGGAGCCGGCCAACGGAGATTCCTCATCGGGCGGCGAGACGCCCCGGTAGTAATTCCGTAGACCTCGCCCGAGTTCAGCGCGCGTGAATGAGATCACGGCGCCGTGTGCGGCGGGCGAACGAAACTGTTCGGCGACATGCGGCACGGGGTAGGCTCACCATCATCCTGAGGGCAGCCCCTGGGACCATCCGTCGGTCCCGTGGGCTCGGTGAGCATCAATCTTTGGTCGCAGATCCCCGCGTCAATGATACGTGCGTACTGGGATCTTAACATAAATTTTGGAACCGCCTTGTGCGCAACCCGTTTGTGCCCCGCTGCCGATCGGGCAGTGAACGCACGAGTGGGTAGAGCGAGCCGTGACCGCAGGCGTCGACAGGCATGAACTCCGGCAGATCATCGCCGGCCTCAGCGAGGGCGTGATCCTGGTCGAGCCCGACCAGACCATCGCGTATGCCAACGAGGCCGCCCTCGCGATGCATGGGGCCAGCAGCATGGACGAACTCGGGCCGACGGTGGATGCCTACCGAGAGCGCTTCTGCCTGCGCTACCGCAACAACGTCACACCCAACCAGTACCCCATCGAGCGCGTCGTCGCCGGCGAGCGCTTCCACGACGTCGTCGTCGAGGTGCGGCGGGCCGACAAGCCCGACATCGACTTCGTGCACTCGCTGCGCAGCCTGGTCGCCACCGACCACGCGGGGAAGCCGAGTTGCCTCGCGCTGATCCTGAAGGACGTGACCGACCAGTTCGAGGCCGAGGACCGCTTCGAGGCGACCTTCAACGCCAACCCGGCTCCCGCCGTGATCACGCGGCTGTCGGACCTGCGCCACGTCAAGGTGAACACCGGATTCCTGGAGATGACCGGGTTCACCCGCGACGCCATGATCGGGCGCAGCGTCTACGAGGTCGACGTGCTGGCCGACGCGCGCAACCGCGACCTCGCCATCTCCCGGCTGAAGGCAGGCGGGACGATCCCGCAGATGGAGGCGTGCCTGCGCCTGCCGGATGGGGGCACCCGCTTCGTCATCGTGGCGGGCCAGCCCATCGAGATGGGCGACGAGCCATGCATGCTCTTCACCTTCGCCGATCTCGAGCTGCGTCGGAAGGCGGAGACGGCGCTCCGGCAAAGCGAGGCGCGCTTCGCCAAGGCCTTCCGCCTGACGCCGGTCCCGACCGTGCTGGCCCGGGGCGAGGACTTCCACGTCACGGGGGTCAACGAAGCCTTCACCCGGGTCTTCGGCCTGGGCGAGGACAAGGTCCTCGGGCGCAGTCTGACCGAGTCCGGCCTCTGGGTGAGCGACCGGCAACGGACCGATTTCGAGGTCGCCCTGGAGCGGAACGGGTACGTCCTCGGCGCCGAGGTCTGCCTGCGCCACGAGGACGGGGCGAACCTCGACTGCCTCGTCTCGGCGGAGCGCATCGAGATCGACCAGGATCCCTGCGTGCTGCTCGTGATGCAGGACATCACCGAGCGCAAGCACACCGAACGGGAGCTGTTCGACGCCATCGAGACGGTGATGGCCGACACGTCCTGGTTCAGCCGCGGCCTCATCGAGAAACTCGCCAACCTGCGCAGACCGGATGCCGGCCGGGCGGACGCCTCGGCCGTGAACCTGACGGTGCGCGAGCGCCAGATCCTGAACCTCATCTGCTCGGGCCTGGACGACGCGGCCATCGCTCGCAAGCTCGACCTGTCACGTAACACCGTGCGCAATCATGGCGCCGCACTCTACCGCAAGATCGGCGCTCACAAACGCTCGGAAGCCGTCGTCTGGGGACGGGAAAACGGATTTCCCCTGCATGTCTCGGGAACAAAATGATCAAGATACCGGTATGGATTGCTCATTGAAGTCAGGGACGGATTGATCATCTCATCTTCGGTGCAGGGTTTTCTCGAACACGACGGAGTGCCCATGACCGAAGACACGAGTTCCACTTCCACCGACCACCTCAAGGGCTCGGTCAAGGAAGCCCTCGGCAAGCTCACCGGCGACATCCGGGTCGAGGCCGAGGGGCGACGGCAGAAGCGCGAGGCCCGCGCCGCCAAGTCCGTCGCGACCCCGCCCGCCAAGCCGCGCGGAGACTGACGCGATTTCGACCGGCGCCCCGATGCGGTGGCGCCGTCCCACACAACCATCACGCGAGGAGAACGACATGGTCGATACGGATCGGATCACGGGCGCCGCCAAGGAAATCGGCGGCAAGGTCCAGGGCACGGTGGGCGACCTCACCGGCTCGAAGAAGGACTCGGTCGAGGGCCGCGCCCGCGAGGCCGCCGGCCACGCCGAGAACCTCTACGGCCAGGCCAAGGACACCGTGCGCGATGCCGCCGAGCACGTCGCCGACACCGCCCGCGATATCGGCGGCCGGATTCGCGACACCGTGGGCGGCTTCGTCGGCTCCGACGACGTCGAGGACCGCGCCCGCCGCGCCCAGGGCGCCGCCGAGGATCACTTCGACCGCGCCCGCCGGTCCGTGCGCCGGGCGGCGGACGACGCCTCCGACTACGCCGAGGATGCCTACGCGCGCGGTGCCCGTGCCCTGCGCCATGGCAACGGCAGTGTGAGCGGCCAAGTCGCCGAGTACCCGCTCGCCTCCCTGCTGATCGCCGGCGCCGTCGGCTTCGGCCTCGGCCTGCTCGTCAACGCCACCCGCGACTGAGCCGCCGAACCGCGACCTCGAACGACCCAAGATCCGGAGTAAAAGTGTGACCATCCAGACGACCGCTTCCCCCCTCGCAACGACAGCCGCGCAGGCCGACACACGCGCCGTGCTGCTCAACCAGATCTCGTGGGGTGCCATCTTCGCCGGCGCCGTCACCGCCCTGGTGACCCAGGTCATCGTCAACCTCGTCGGCGTCGGCGTCGGCCTGGCCTCGGTCGGCACCACCGCCGCCGACAACCCGGCCGCCTCGACCGTGTCGATGGGGGCGGGTGTCTGGTTCGTCGCCTCCGGGATCGTCGCCTCGCTGGCCGGCGGCCTGATCGCCGGCCGGCTCTCGGGCAAGCC
>NZ_JBFULS010000067.1:0-27460 GCF_054049775.1 Methylobacterium sp. P5_C11
GACCGCCTTCTTGGGGTCGATGACGACCGGGGAGAGCAGGTGCGGGATGCCGTCGTAGACCGACAGCTCCAGCATCTTCGGATCGACCATGATCAGGCGGCACTCCTCGGGCTTCAGCCGGTAGAGCAGCGACAGGATCATGGTGTTGATCGCCACCGACTTGCCCGAGCCGGTGGTGCCGGCGACCAGCAGGTGCGGCATGCGCGCGAGGTCGGCGATGATCGGCTCGCCGCCGATGTTCTTGCCCAGACACAAAGCCAGCTTGTGCTTGCTCTCGGCGAAGTCGGCCGACGAGAGCAACTCCCGCAGGTAGACGGTCTCGCGGGTGTCGTTGGGCAGCTCGATGCCGATGACGTTGCGGCCGGGCACCACCGCGACGCGGGCCGAGACCGCCGACATCGACCGGGCGATGTCGTCCGACAGGCCGATGACGCGGCTGGACTTGGTGCCGGGTGCCGGCTCCAGCTCGTAGAGGGTCACGACCGGACCGGGCCGCACCGCCAGGATGTCGCCGCGCACGCCGAAATCCTGGACCGTCTGCTGCAGGTTGAGGGCGTTCTGCTCCAGCACGTCGGCATCGACCTCCTCGCTGCCGCCGGGGGCCGGCAGGGCGAGCAGTTCGAGGGAAGGCAGCTCGTAATCGGCGTTCTCGATCGACGCGATCTCGAGATGGCGGCCGGCCGGGATCAGGTGGGCGCGGGGCGCGACCATGGGGAGCGCGACCGGCGCAGGGGCCGGCGGGGCGGCAGCCGGCTCGGCCGCGGCCGCGACGGGCTCGGCCTCGACCGGAACCGGCTCCGGCTGGGGCGCGAGCTTGCCCCGGAGCAGGACCGGGCGCGGGGTCATTGGGATCACCACCCGCTCGGCCTCGGCCCGTTCCGCAGTCGGCGCGGCGACGGGAAGGGACGCGGGCGGAACGGRGCTCGGCTGGCCTCCGGCACGGATCGCCGCCCGCGCCGCCATGGCGCTGAGGACCGGCGCGCGACGCGGCGCCTCGGCGGCCGGAGGCGCGGCCGCGGGGCTGCCGGGGCCGAAGACCAGTGGCAGGGCGGGCACGGTCGGCGTCGCGACGGGCGGCAGGAAGGCGCTCCGGATCGCGGCCGCTTCGTCGGACCGCTGGACGGTTGCGGCCACGGTGCCGTTGTCCTGCCCGTCGGCCGGGCGCGGCGGCTGGTCGAACCGCACCAGCCGGTCGAGGACATAGACCGGCCGCGGTGGCAGCGAGCGCACATGCGAGACGTCGAGGGGCATCGAAACGAAGCGCTCGTCGGAGGCGGCCTGTGCCGCGACGCCTTCGGTCGCCGGCACGGCCGCGGCGGGCTGGGGCTCGAGCGCGGCCCAGGCCTCAACCGACGACCAGTCGCCACCGTCGAACCAGGGCTGCACCTCGGACCAGTCCGGCAGCTCGGACCAGTCGCGGGCCGGGGCCGCGACGGGGGCGGCGGTCATCTCGGACTCCGCCGCCGCGACCAGGACCGGGGCGATCACCGCCGTGGACGCGGCCAGCTCGACGGCGGGCCGGACGGGGCGGCGGTCCGGCGTCCGGAAGAAGCGCACGCCCGGCGGGGCGACGAAGGGCTGACGCCACAGCGGCACGGGCTCGGCGTCCGGCCCGGCATCGGGCAGAACGGCCGCGGTGGCTGGCTCGGCCTCCCCCTCGGCGTCCCTCTCGGCGTGCCGCGCGCGGTCCGCATGCACGCGCTCCATCTGCTCGCGTGCGGCCCGCTCGGTCTCCAGGGCCAGAGCCGCAGCCTGCGCCTCGGAGCGGGCGCGCTCCAGGGCGACGCGCTCCGCCTCCAGGGCGCGCTGGCGGCGCTCCTGCAGCACCGAATCGGGGGTCCGGGTCCAGCGCACCGCCGACGGCGCGGCGGACACGACTGGGGCGGCGACCGGCCCATCGGCCGGGACGCCCTCCGGCGCGATGGCGGCGGGTCGGCGCGGCTGGCGTACTAAGACCCCCGGTGAGGAGGCGCTGCGGTCGATCCGGCTCTCGAAGGCCGGCGAATCGAGCGCCTCGAGGCTCGCCCGGTCGTCGAAGACCTGGGCCGGCCAGTGATTCTCGGGGGCTGCGGCGCGCGGGGCGCGCTCGGACGCCTCGCGGCCGACCATCGCGGCGGGCGCGGTGAGCCAGCTCGGTTCCGCCCGGCGTCCCGGGACGCCGTAGGACGGACGTGCGGGTAGCCCGGCCGGGGAGCCGGACAGGCGGCGGGTGAGGCTCGCACGGAGCGCCATCAGCCGGTGCGCCAGGGCTCCCAGGGAGAGACCCGAGCGGTCGCCGCCGCGGACCGGGCGGGCGGGATCACGGTGGGAGTACGGAGGCCGTCCCGATGCGCGCATGGGTTCTCGAACGATACTCGAAACAGGGATCCGCCGACGCGCGGCGGCTGTCCCTGAGTTAGCCATTCGTCGTTAACGGAGGCTTGTCGCGGGCTCATCGGCCGGAAACCATGGGCCGCATCGCTGGAGCATCGGAGCGGCCCATATTAGGCTGAGAGCCTCCGCCGCCGGACAGGTGCCCGTGACCCAGCCACCTTCCCTATCCGTTGCCCTCTCCCTTGCCGATTCTCGCGCGGCCGGACCGGCGCGCTTCCGCTCCCTCTATCGCCATGGCTTCGCCCGGGTGGCGGCCTGCACCGGCCGCAGCCATCCGGGCGAACCCGCGCGAAACGCCGACGCGATCCTCGACCTCGCCCGGACCTGCCACGATTCGGGGGCGGCGCTCGCGGTCTTCACCGAACTCGGGCTCTCGGCCTACGCGATCGAGGACCTGCTGCTCCAGCAGACCCTGCTGGACGCGGTCGAGGCGGCGGCGGCCCGGGTGATCGCCGAATCGGCCGATCTTCGGCCGCTGCTGCTTGTCGGCGCACCGCTGCGCTGGCGCCACCGCGTCTACAATGGCGCCCTCGCCATCCAGGGCGGACGCCTGCTCGGCGTCGTGCCGAAGACCTTCCTGCCGAATTACCGGGAGTTCTACGAGAAGCGGCACTTCGCCTCCGGAGCCGGCATCGTGGGTGAGACGATCCGGGTCGCCGATCACGAGGCGCCCTTCGGCACCGACCTGCTGTTCCCGGCGGAGGATCTGCCGGGCCTCGTGGTCGGCGTCGAGATCTGCGAGGACCTGTGGGTGCCGGAGCCGCCCGGCATGCGCGCCGCCCTGGCGGGCGCCACCGTTCTGGCGAACCTCTCGGGCAGCCCGATCACCGTCGGCCGGGCCGAATCGCGGGCGCTCCTCTCGCGGGCCGCCGCGATGCGCGGCGCCTGCGCGTATGTCTACGCCGCCGCGGGCCTTGGCGAATCGACCACCGACCTGTCCTGGGACGGCCAGACTAGCATCGACGAGCTGGGCGTGCGCCTCGCCGAAGGCCAGCGCTTCCCGGACGGGCCGGTGGCAACGCTGGCCGACATCGACCTCGACCTGATCGCCCAGGAGCGTCTCCAGGCTGGGAGCTTCGACGACGATGCGCGGCGCCACGCCCTCGCCTATCGCCGCATCCCGTTCCGGCTCGACCCGCCGGAGGCCGATCTCGGGCTGGTCCGGCGGATCGAGCGCTTCCCGTTCGTGCCGGCCGACCCGACGCGCCTCGCGCATGATTGCTACGAGGCCTACAACATCCAGGTGGCGGGCCTCGCGCAGCGCCTGGAAGCCACCGGCACCCGCAAGGCGGTGATCGGCGTCTCGGGGGGCCTGGATTCGACGCACGCGCTGATCGTCATCGCCAAAGCCTTCGACCGCCTGGGCTATCCGCGGTCGGACATCCTGGCCTACACGCTGCCGGGCTTCGCCACCTCGAATGCCACCAAGGCCAACGCCCACGCCCTCATGAAGGCGCTGGGCTGCACGGCCGCCGAGATCGACATCCGCCCGGCCGCCCGGCAGATGCTCGCCGACATGCACCACCCCTTCGCCAGGGGCGAGGCGGTCTACGACGTGACCTTCGAGAACGTGCAGGCGGGCCTGCGCACCGATTACCTGTTCCGCCTGGCCAACCACGCGGGCGGCCTCGTGATCGGCACCGGCGATCTCTCCGAGCTGGCGCTGGGCTGGTGCACCTACGGCGTCGGCGACCAGATGAGCCACTATGCGGTCAATGCCGGCGTACCCAAGACCCTGATCCAGCACCTGATCCGCTGGGTGATCGGCACCGGCGAGGTCGGCCCCGAGGAGAGCCGGACCCTCCAGGCGGTGCTCGACACCGAGATCTCCCCCGAGCTGGTGCCGGTGGACCAGGACGACAGCCCCCAGAGCACGGAAGCCACGATCGGCCCCTATGCCCTGCAGGACTTCAACCTGTTCTACACGCTGCGCTACGGGTTCCGGCCCTCGAAGATCGCCTTCCTGGCGCTCCACGCCTGGGGCGACACGGAGCGCGGCTCCTGGCCGCCGGATTTCCCCGCAGCCAAGCGGGTCGCCTACGGTCTGCCGGAGATCCGGCACTGGCTCGGCGTGTTCCTGACCCGCTACTTCGGCTTCAGCCAGTTCAAGCGTTCGGCGCTGCCGAACGGGCCGAAGGTCTCGGCCGGCGGCTCCCTCTCGCCCAGGGGCGACTGGCGGGCGCCCTCGGACGGCTCGGCGCGCATCTGGATCGAGGAGCTGAACCGAAACGTCCCTGAAACTTGACCGACACAAACTCGACCGATTGTGCCATTATGGGCACGATCAAGCCGATTCATCGCAGTACAGGATCTCGTACTGGGAATATTGGCTTCGAGGGCGGCCAGGCGGAGGACTTCGGATGCGAAGCTACAACCTGTTCCAGCTCAAGGGCGAGGAAGGCCTCTGCTGTGCTGTGCCGGAGGCCAGCACCGTCCCGCCCTTCATCGGTGCCGGCCGGTGGACGTTTGGCGGCAAGCTCTGCGACGGCAGCCAGCAGCCCCTGGACTTCGACGGCCGCGCCGCCGACACGGCCGTGCGCTTCAACGGCTTCTACCTGTTCCAGACCGTAGACCGGCGGTTCATCGCATAGGCGGAATACCCGGGTGCGTGACACGGCCGGGCCGGGATCACCGCGCGGCGGCGCCATCCGGGCGTTCGGCGACACGGATGGGCGTCCCGTGCGGAGGCGAATCCGTCGGTAAACAGACCTCTCGATATCCGGCCGCGCAATAGACCTCGATTCCGCTATTGCGACGAAGATTCCTTAAGGGCTGCCGTGCAGGATTGGTGGCATCGTCGGCGTTTCGGAACCGCGCGCATGTCGGAGCATCGCAGAGAGACGCGCCAGAGGGTCTTCCTCAAGGGGCGCATCGTCTTCAACAACGGGTCGTCGAGCTTCGACTGCCTGGTGCGCGACATGTCCTCCTCCGGGGCGCGTCTCGTCATGAGCGACGCCACGACGCTGCCGGACGCCTTCGACCTGTACATCCCGCAGAAGGACCGGACCTACCGGGCGACCCTGCGCTGGCGCCGGGAGGACGGAATCGGCGTCACCTTCGAGAAGCAGTCCCGTGCCGCCGCTCCGGCGGCGACCGCGCCCGATCCGGCCGCGACCGAGGCGTCCCTGGCCATGCTGCTGCGACGGGTCAGCGAATTGGAAGGCGAGAACGCCGCCCTGCGCCGGCTGCTCGCCAGCATGGCACAGCCGGGCGACTCGGCGAGTGCGGCCTGAGCGGCCGACTCTGCTTTAGCTCTGGCCTTCGAGCGACGCGCGGATGCGCGCGGCATGCGCGGCCAGCACCGCGTTGTCGGCCATCCCGCCTTCATGGCGCTTGAGCGGCACGCCCTCGCGCCGCGGGACCACGTGCACGTGCAGGTGGAAGACCGTCTGGCCGCCGGCCGGTTCGTTGAACTGGAACACCGTCAGGCCGTCGGCGTGAAACGCCGCCTTCACGGCCCGGGCGACCTTCTGAACGCTCGCCGTCAGGGCCGCGAGCGAGGCCAGATCGGCATCGAGCAGGCCCCGCGCCGGCGCCTTCGGGATCACCAGGGTGTGGCCCTCCCCCTGGGGCATCACGTCCATGAAGGCCAGCGTCTGGTCGTCCTCGTAGACACGGTGGCAGGGGATCTCGCCGCGCAGGATCTTGGCGAAGATGTTGTCGGGGTCGTAGGGGGCGTCGGCCATGCTGCCTCCGGCAAGACGTGAGGGGCGGCAGGTTGCACGGGGCGCCGGCCCACGTCCACACGGGAACCTGGGGCGTGCCGCGACGCTTGCACCGCGGTGGCCGTCGAGCCGAGCCGGGTCGGGGCATCCCGGCGAGTCACAGGGTGCGCCCGTCCGGGGGCGGCGCGCGTGGAGGACCGGATGGCGCACGAGAGTACGGGGGCGATCTACGCGGCGGCCGGGGCGAACCTCGCCATCGCGGTGGCGAAATTCGTGGGCGGCGCGCTGACCGGCTCGACCGCGATGATCGCCGAAGGCGTGCACTCGGTGGTGGACACGGCCAACCAAGTGCTGCTGCTCGTCGGCATGAAGCGGGCCGAGCGGCCGGCCGATGCCCGTCACCCGTTCGGCTACGGTCGCGAGATCTATTTCTACGCCTTCGTCGTCGCCCTGATGATCTTCCTCGGCGGCGGTCTCTTCGCGATCTACGAGGGTGTCGAGCGTATCCGCCATCCCGAGCCGGACGTAGATGCCGAACTGTTCGGCTACCGGCTGCCGGGCATCTGGGTGAACGTGGCGATCCTCGGCTTCGCCATTGTCGCGGAGGGCACGTCCTTCTTCGTGGCGATGCGCCAGTTCTGGGCCGAGAAGGGCAAGCACTCGGCCGTGCGGGCGATCCGGCGCAGCAAGGATCCGACCCTGTTCACGGTGCTCGCCGAGGACGCCGCCGCCCTGATCGGCCTGGTGATCGCGCTGGCGGGCGTCGCCCTGTCCCACATCCTTGAGATGCCGAGCCTCGACGGCTGGGCCTCCGTGGGGATCGGCCTCGTGCTGGTCGGCATGGCGGCCTTCCTGATGGTCGAGACCCACGGCCTGCTGATCGGCGAGGCGGCCGATCCCGAGGTCGTCGCGGCGATCACGGAACTCGCCCGCGGGGAGCCGGGCGTGCTCCACATCAACGAGGTGCTGACCCAGCACCTCGGCCCGTCCGACGTGCTGGTCAATCTCAGCATCGACATGGCCGACGACCTCAGCGCCGGGGATGTCGAAAACTTGGTCACCCGCCTCGACCGGGCGCTGAAGGAGCGCAGCCCCGACGTGACCCGGGTGTTCATCGAGATCCAGCAGCACGGCGACCACAGGGTACGGGCGGCGGCCTGACGGGGACGATCCCGCACCTGCGCTCGTCCGCAGGGCTCGCGGGTGCGGTTTGGAGAAGAAAGATCGCGCCGGAGGCCGTTATCGTGCGTGCGGACCCGCAGATTATTTCGTCGCAGCGCCGTTCTGGACTTTCAACCGGTTTTGGGTCGAGTTGCCGCCCTGCCCACGAATTCACGCACGCCGAACGCGGTATCCCAGGCTCGCCCGTCTGGGCGTAGGCCAGCCCTGCTCCGATCCCGGTACGCGGGTGCGACGGGTCCAGGATGGCCCGCACGTCGACCCTCACCCGAGGCGTGGGAGCCGTTCAGCCGCGCCGCCCCACCTGCGCGAGGCTCAGCGCCCAGAGCCGCTCTTGGATCGCCTCGTCGCGGCTCTCGGCCGAGGACGCCTTCGGCTTCGAATGCGAGAAGTAGAGGCCGGTGACGCCGTCGAGGTCCCGGGCGCTGGCCACGTGGAGGGAGGTCCGAGCCCCCTTCTCGGGCGTGATCAGGAAGGGCCGCATCAGCGACCAGACGCCCCCGAGCAGGCCGCCGGTATTCTTGGCGAAGCCGGTGTTGACGACCCCCGGATGCACGGCGTTCACCGTGATGCCGCTGTCGCGCAGGCCCCGGGCCAGGGCGTAGGTGAACAGGACGTTGCCGAGCTTGGCCTGCGCGTAGGCCGCCATGGCCCGGTAGCGCCGGGCGCCCTCGATGTCGTCGAAGTCGATATGGCCCCGGTAATGGGCCGCGGAGGCGACGTTGATGATCCGCGGTCTGCCCCCGGCCGCCGCGGTCGCCTTTAGGGTGTCGAGGAGTTCCAGGGTCAGCAGCACGTAGCCCAGGTGGTCGAGCGCCCAGGTGCGCTCGATGCCGTCGACGGTGAGCGTACGGCGGTCGAAGATCGCACCGGCATTGTTCACCAGCACGTCGAGGCGCGGATAGGTCTCGCGCAGCGTCGCGGCGAGTCGGCGGATCTCGGCCTGCGCAGAGAGATCCGCTTGATGCACATCGACGACCGCGCCGGGGACTCCGGCGCGGATCCTCCCGGCGCAGGCCCGCAGCTTTCCGGCGTCGCGCCCGATGACGGCGACCCGCGCACCCAGGCGCGCGAGGCCGAGCGCCGTCTCGTAGCCGATGCCGCCGGTCCCCCCGGTAACGAGGCAGACCGTGCCCTGCACCGGGTCGGCCTCAGAACACCGCCTGTCCGACCGCGAAGGCGATCACCACGATCACGATGGCGATCACGAGGAACAGGCCGAACAGGATGCGCGCCAGCGAGCCGGCGCCCGAGGCGATTCCGGTGAAGCCGAGACCGCCGGCGATCAGCGAGATCACGAAGCAGATGAGAGCCCATTTCAGGAGGGTCATGGCGTCGAACTCCGGCTGTGCCCCGCCGCGGGGCCTGTCGCTGCTGGCTCAACCGGCGCCAAGCGAGACCGTTCCGCAGAGTCCCGCCCGGGCCGCTTATATTCTTACGTGCGGTCAGGCGGTCTTCGTGACCGGCTGCGCCGGCGCGTCGGCGCGTTCCAGCATGATCTCCGCCAGGGTATGGTAGAGGCCGCCCCGGCAGACGGCCTTCGAGGCGGCGTCGGCCAGGAGGGCGGCCACCATCAGGGGAATCACCATCGCGTGGTTCTGGGTCATCTCGGTGACGATGACGAAGCTGGTGATCGGCGCCTGCAGAACGCCCGTGAGATAGGCCACCATCCCGATCAGCACGAGGGCGCCCACCGGCATGCCCGGCAAAAGGCCGTGGACCGTGCCGCCGAGGCCGGCTCCCACCGCCAGGGACGGCGCGAACAGGCCGCCCGGGATGCCGCTGATCGAACTCAGGACGGTCGCGGCGAATTTCAGCGGCGCGTAGCTCCAGCCGGCCGCCGCATCGCCGTGGAGGATCGCCCGGGCTTCCTCGTAGCCGGTCCCGTAGGCGGTTCCCCCGGAGGCGAGGCCGCACAGGGCGACGCACAGGCCGCAGGCCGCCGCGAAGATCACCGGCCGCCCCCGGATCAGCCGCCCGACGCCTCCGGGCAGGCCGCGGGCGAACAGGATCACGAGGCGGCTGAACAGGCCCCCCGCGAGACCGCCGACCAGGGCGACCAGCGGCACGATCCAGCCCGACGCCAAGGGCAGGCCGGCATCGGTCGTGCCGAAATAGGTGTAGTTGCCCAGAAGCCCGAGGGACGTGAGGCCCGCGGCCACGATCCCGGCCACGATCAGGCCGGAGGAGCGCGCCTCGTAGGCGCGGCCCAGTTCCTCGATGCCGAACACGATTCCGGCGAGCGGCGTGTTGAAGGCCGCCGCGACCCCCGCGGCACCGCCCGCGAGCAGCAGCCCGGGCAGGCGCTCGGGGGTCAGACGCCCGAAGGCCGCCATGATCGCCGCGCCGACCTGCACGGTCGGCCCCTCGCGGCCCGCCGAGGCACCGCACAGCAGCCCCAGGAACAGCACCATCACCTTGCCGAATGCTACCCGCGGCGAGATCAGGGAGTAGCGGAACCGGGCGTCCCGGGCGTGCCGGGCGGCGATCACCTGCGGGATGCCAGACCCTTGCGAATTCGGGAAGACCGTGCGGGCGAGCAGCGCCGCGAGGGCGAACCCCGCCGGGGTGAGCAGCAGGGCGATCAGCGGCGAGGGGGCGATGAGGCGCCGGAAGCCGTCTTGCGCGAGGTCGGCTCCCTTCGCCATCAGCACCGCGGCGAGGCCGACGCCGATGCCGCCCGCCAGGAACAGCAGCCGGCCCCGCCAGAGCGGGTAGGCCTCCATCRAGGCCGAGCGCAGGCGCATGATCGAGCGGTGATAGCGCGAGCGCTGCGGGGGCGGGGCATCCCTCGTTTCCCGCACGTCGTCCCGCATCTCGGCCATGAAAGAGCAACTCGTCCGCGCCGTCACTGCGGACGCTATAGCGCAACCGTCCGGGAAAGGCCCAGGTCACGGCCCGTCCTGCGCGCGGCCGGATCCGGCTGCCGGGTGCGCCGCTTCGCGTCGAACGGGGCCGGCACGCGCGGGCCGGCCCCGTCGCTCAGTCAATCACCAGCCGTAGTGCCAAGCGGCCCGGCGCCAACCGCCATGATGGTGCCAGCCCCAGGGGCGGTGCCAACCGACGTGGCGCCAGGCCCAAGGACGATGCCATCCGTAGACCACCGGCCGCGCATAGTAGACCGGGCGGTAAGCATAGGGGCGCCAGTTCGGCTTGCACCAACCGGACCAGCCCCGGTGGAAACCGGGACCGCAGCCCTGTGCGGCCTCCGCCGTGCCGACCGTGGCCGTCAGGGTGCCGAGCGCGAGGAGTGCTGCGCCTGCAAGCTTCATTCGCATCGTCGTCCTCCTTTCGGTCGCAAGCAAATCCACAATCCGGCCTCTCGGCGAGCGAGATGTCACCGGATGATGTCCGGCCGTTTGCGAAGAGCCGGAAGTAAGCTCGAAACAGCGCGGGCGGAAAAGCGTTTCTTCACAAAACTGTGCGTCGGAATGTCTGTCGACCGGGGAAGAATGCCGCGGCGGAGTCGGACAAATGGCCACGGCCAGCGTGAGACCAGCGCGTCGCCCCTGCGACCGCGTGCGGAGAAGCGAGCCCCCGATGGCGGCGACCGGCCCTCATCCCTCCGCCGCGCAGAGATCCTCCACCGCGCGCACATAGGATTTGGCGTCGAACTTCTTGAGCGAGTTCTCGCTCTGGTAGCGAACGGTGCCGAAGATCTTGCGCTTCTGCCAGGGACGGTCGTGGAGGCCGTACACCCAGGCGACGTTGGTGAAGGAGTTCGGATCGCGCCCGTCCAGGAAGTAGCGGTTGTTCAGCCGGAGCGTCCGGGCGAAGCCCTCCTCGGGCGAGGGCGACCATTCGAGGATCTTCTTGCCCCAATACATCCGCAGTTGATTGTGCATGTAGCCGGTCTCGCGCATCTCGCGCATCGCGGCGTTCCAGTAGCGGTCGTGGGTCTCGCCGGCCGCGAGCTGGTCTTCCGAGTAGGCGTACGGACGCTTGTCCTGCGCGTGCTCGGCCAGGGTCTTGCGCGCCCAGTCGGGGATGGCCTTGTCGTAGGCGTCATAGCCCGCCGTGTAGAACACATGGTTCATGGCGAGTTCGCGCCGGACGATCAGTTCCTCCAGGTAGGCGCCGCGGTCGTCGTCGTCGCCGGCCTTGGCCTCCCGCACCGCCAGGGCGATCTCCACCGGCGAGATCTGGCCGAAGTGCAGGTAGGGGCTCATGTGCGAGGCGGCGGCGGCCTCCGGCTTGTTGCGCCCGGCGCCGTAGCCCGAGAGCCCGTCCTTCAGGAACGCCTTGAGGCGCCTGCGCGCCTGCGTCTCGCCGCCGACGAACCGCTTCACCGGCCCGACCGTCCGGTCCAGCGTTATCCCGACGAGCACCGCCTCCGGATCGGAGACGTCGATCGCACTCTTGAGCCGGAGGGCATCGGCCGTGCGCTTGACCTTGCGCGGCGTCAACGCGGCGATGAACGGATCCCACAGTCGGTTCAGCTTCGGGCGCAGGGTCCGGGCCGCGTATTCGTGCTTTGGCGATGCGGTCTCCACCGGCACGACGACGTCGCCCTCGACCTGGACGATCCGCGCCGTCACCGCCTCGGTGATCTCCCGGTACCAGCCCTGCTGGATGGCGAGGTAGCCGCGGTCGAGCACGAGGAGCGCGGCGTCCTCGGCAAGGTCGATGGCGATCCGCGCCGGGGAACACTTGCGCATCACGAACGCGATCCCGCGCTTCTCCAGGCCCACTTTCGCGTCCGCGAGCCCCTGGAGCAGGAAGGCGTAGTGCCGCGCATTGGCCTCGGGAAAGCCGCTGGCGCCGTCGAGCAGGCCGAAGCAGGCGACGACCGGCAGATCGAGGCGGTTCGCTTCCTCGATGGCGAATTCAAGGGCCGGGTTGAATGTGGCCCGGTTGGCCTGCTGCAGGAGGTACAGGACGTAGTCGCCGTCTCCGCACGCTTCCACATCGTTGAGGACCCGGATCCGCTCGCCCTGGATCGCCATGCTCACTGACCCTTGCTTCACGCGTCGCGCCAAAACCTTGGCCGGAGAGTTAGCGCGGGCGGGAAATTCGTCCCGTCGGCCGATGCAGATGAGAAGCCGCAGTCGAATCCCACGATCGGATCACGGTTCCATCCGGCAAAATCGCGATACATCAGGGACTTGCCCGACGAACGACGGCTCTGCGCCGGAGAAATGCAGGTTTCGCCCGCGTCCATGGATCTGCGACATTTTCAACACAACCGCCGGGCGATCCGTGCGCGGGCGCACAAAAGGACAGCCCTGCTGTCCTGATACCCTTGAATTTTCCAGCCAAGGGCGCAGATTGTGCAACGCGGGATGGCGATGGCGTCGTCCTCCCGCAGCCCTTCTTGGGCGTTTCCTCCCTAGACTTCGGGCCGCTCCTTCGGGAGTGGCCTTTTTTCTGTCCGGAGGGGCGCTGGGCGAACTCTGTCACCGGAGCGCATATCCGCGGCTAGACAGAGCTTCACGAGGCAGTCGGGACTGTTGGGAGGCCCGGCTCGGTCTCGGAGCCGATTTTCTGGCCTCACGCCGACGGTGCCGCCGACGGCGTTCGCACCCGATCGCCCGGGCCGCCAGCGAGGGGGCGGCCGCTGGGCGGCCCGGTTCCGACGAATTCATAGCGTTGCCGTTATTTCGAGGCGCACCACCGCGGTCGAAACCGGCAAGCCAGCACGGACGGTGCTGGCCCTCGAGAATGTCGCCCGGCGCACACGCACCCTGCGGGCGTACGGCGCCGCTGCCGCGACGTGTCACGCCGCCAGCCGGGTCCGGTTGCCGGCGGCAGTCCCCGGCGGCAAGCTCCCACCCGGCGAGGGACGAGGCGAACCGGGTCGGATCATGGGTCTCTTGGACGGATTGCTCGGCCACGGCACTGCGGTCGATGTTGCATCCCTGGAGCGCAGGCTCGAGGGGATTCTGATCGCGGGTGAAACGGCCCGCCTCGCATTCAAGATCATCCGGGACGTCTTCGTCTTCACCGAACACCGCGTCATCCTGATCAACGTTCAGGGTGTCACAGGTAGCAAGGTCGAATTCTTGTCGGTCCCCTATCGGTCGATCGTGCGCTTCTCGGTCGAGACCGCCGGGACGTTCGATCTCGACGCCGAGCTCAAGATCTGGGTGTCGGGTACACCGCAGCCGATCGAGCGCACCCTCAAGAAGGGCAGCGACGTGCGCGGCATCCAGCGCGCCCTGGCCGAGGGGGTGTTGCGCTGAAGGGCCGTCCCAAGTCGATCCCGCGCGGCGGCAGACCCGGGGAACCTGGCCGGATCCACGTAGGGTCGATCCCGTCTCAGCGCGTCGCGCTGGCCCCGGCCCGGCTCGCCGCCAGCGCCGCGGCCTTGCCGGCCGCGGTGTAGAGGTCGAGGCGGGAATAGACGCCGAATTCCGAGCCGTCGTCGAGGAAGCCGCCGCCCGGTCCCTGCGTCTCAGTGAGGATGGCGTTGGCCTCGTCCAGCGACACCGTCGGGAAGGCCGCGGTGAGAAGGTGGCCGGCCTCCGGGGCGACCTTGGCAACATCCTCCAGCCGGCCGGCCGCCTCCGGATGCACCACGGGCAGGTCGTAGGTCTGGGTCGCCGCGTAGAAGGCCGCATTGGCGGCCGGATCCTTGAACCGGCCCGTATCCCGGGCGGCGCAGGCCGCGACCGCGTCGCCGCAGCCGGCCTTGAGCGCCTCGGTCATCGCCGCGCGGGCGTCCGTCAGGAGCGCCCGATAGTCCGTCACGCCCACCGCCCTGTCGGCCTCGGCGCTGGCCTTATCGAGCACGGCCGGGTTCTTCCGGATCTGGCCGACATAGGCCGGATCGTTGGCGAGCAGGTGGGCCAGGGCGTGCAGCGAGGTCGCGCGGCCGCCGAGCACATCCATGGCGTAATGCGCCCCGACGATGATCCGGTCGTTCCCGTACTCGGCCGCACGGGCGACCATCTGCTGGTAGCGCTCGGGGACCAGGAGCGCGAGCACCATCGACTCGGTGTAACCGTAGGTGGTGTGGCCACTCGGATAGGACGGGCTGTCGACGAGATCCTGCGACGGGCCGCGCAGCCAGTCGAGGCTGTGGGACGGATCGCCGAAATAGTCCGTGCCGCGATAGGCCCGGAGGCGCGGCAGGGTCTGGAACGGGCGCGAATTGCCATAACGGTCGGCCCCGGGGCTGCCGGCCGGCCGGTCGTAGGCCTTGCCGAACACGTCGGTCACGGCGCCGTCGCCCAGGATCGCGTCGGCCTCGGTCGAGACCGGATGCTTGCCGTTCGTGGTGGCGTTGGCGAAGAAGTACTTGCCGGAATTCGAATCCGACTTGGTCACGTTGTTGGTGTAGCCGATCAGGTTGGCCACGGCCGGGGCGATGCTCGTGAAGGTCTTGTAGTCTTTATAGACTGCCTTGGCGTGAAAGGCCTGGGCGAGCGTCGTGCCGAGCCCGTCGGCGAGGCCGGCCGCGTTTCCGTCGGTGATGAAGCAATCCCGCAGGGCGAGCTGCTGCTGCTCGGGGAACGGCAGGAGCGTCGGCTGCTTGAGGTCGCCGGTCTGGATGTTGCCGGTGACCCGCAGGTTCGCGTCGAGCGCCGCCCGCCCCTCCGGCGAGGTCTGCAGCCGTGCAACCGGCATCAGACCGCGCAGGGCCGTCAGGTTGGCGGCCGACTGTGCCCGGGCCTGGAGGGGGAGCGCCGCCCCGAGCAGAGCCAACCCGATCCGCAACGTGCCGAACATGCAGGCTTCCCCTTACCGCTGCCGCGCCGGACGCCAGGGCATCGATCCCAACGAACGCGTCAGCGAAGTCTGGAAAAATCAATGCGCCAACAAAGATCTAGGGCTCTTGCGCGTGGACGCAGTGACGGCGTCTGAGCACTAGCCCCGAGCCCGCGCCCGGATCATGAAGTTGTCGTAGGTGTATTCCGCCACCTGGAACCAGAGGTATTCCTCGTTGCGGAAGCTGCGCATCGCCTCGTAGATGCGGCGGAAATCGGCGTTCTTGGCGGCGATCTCGGCGTAGACGTCATTGGCGTTCTTGAGGGCGGCCTCCATGACGTCCTGTGGGAACGGCCGCAACTGGGCGCCGCCGGCCACCAGCCGGCGCAGGGCCTGCGGGTTGCGTGCGTCGTACTTGGCCTGGACCTCGGTGCCGACCTCGGCGGCAGCGGCCCGCAGGATCGCCTGGTAGGATTTCGGCAGCGCCTTCCACTTCTCGGCGTTGAACCAGAAGTGCAGCATGGCGCCGCCCTCCCAGAAGCCGGGATAATGGTAGACGGGCGCGACCTTCTGCAGGCCGAGCCGCTCGTCGTCGTAGGGACCGATCCACTCGGCGGCGTCGAGCTTCTTGCTCTCCAGGGCCGCGTAGATCTCGGGTCCGGCCACCGCCTGCGGCTGGACGCCAAACTTGGCGAGCACCTGGCCGCCCATGCCGCCGATCCGGAACTTGAGACCCTGGAGATCGGCGAGGCTCTTGATCTCGCGCCGGAACCAGCCGCCCATCTGGGCGCCGGTATTCCCACCGGGGAGGCAGACCAAGCCAGCCTTGACGAAGACCTCGGCGAACAGCTCCGCCGCGCCCCCGGCCTGCCACCACGCGGACGCACCCCGGGCGTTGAGGCCGAACGGCACCGCGGTCGCCAGCGCGAAGGTCGGATCCTTGGCCATGCCCAGGGTCGCAGGCCCGTGGCCCATCTCGACGGTGCCTGCGGCCACCGCGTCGAGGAGCCCCTCCGCCGGCACCGGCTCGCCGGGACCCTGGACCTGGATCTGGAAGCGCCCGTCGGTGGCCTCGGCGACGATCCGGCTGAGCGCCTCGGGGGCGCCGTACAGGATGTCGAGGGTCTTGGGGTAGGCGGAGGACAGGCGCCAGCGCAGCTCCGGGGTGCCCTCGGCCCGGGCCGGGGCGGCGAGCGGCCCGGCGAGCGCCGCGGCCGCGCCGAGCCCCGCGGTCAGCAGGTTCCGGCGCCGCGTTCCGACCGAGGGGGATCGCGCGAGGTGAGGTTCGTCCAACGGCATCTCGTCCGAGCAGGTCCGATCCGGCCGGCGCGGGATCGGGGGTCGCAGGTAGCACGTCCGTGCCGCTTCTCGAAAGCCGCGGGCGCCGGCGCAGTTCCGTCGCGCCTCGAAACGGGCGCACGCCCGTGCTAGGCGCCGCGGATGCGAACCGAGCCCGCCGTCACCCTGCACACCGTCTGCGGCCTGGAGGAGCTTGCCGGCCACGGGGACCGCGGGATCAGCCATGTCCTGTCGCTGCTCGATCCCGGGACGCCGGAGCCGGAGGCGTTCTCGGCCTACGGCGCCCACGCCCGCACGACCCTCCACTTCCACGATTGCCTGGCACCCGGAGAGGGCCTCGTCCCGCCCGAGCCCGAACACGTGGCGGCGATCCTCGACTTCGGGCGTGGGCTCGACGGCGCCGGCCATCTTCTGGTCCATTGCCATTACGGGCTGTCGCGCTCCACCGCGGCGCTCCTGATCCTGCTCGCGCGGGCCGAGCCGGACACGTCCGCCACCGCGCTGGTCGAGCGCCTCCACGCCCTGCGCGAGCCGGCTTGGCCGAATGCCCGGATGATCGGCTTCGCCGATACGATGCTCGACCGGGAGGGGCAGCTCGGCGCCGCGGTCCGGCGGCTGCATGCCCTCCAGTTGCGGGTCCGCCCCCATCTCGCCGAGCTGCTGCGCGGGCTGGGCCGCGGCGCCGAGGTCGAGGCCGCGCAGGCGCTGTGAGCGCCGTCGCCCTCACTTCCCGGCCGGCGTGAAGCTCCCATCCTTCCACACGTAGAGCACGTAGCCCTGGGCCGTGACGTCGCCCTTGGCGTCGAATCCGACCGTCCCGAGCACGAGGTCGAACCGCTCCGTGTGCAGTGCCTGGGCGATGGGTCTCGGCTCGATGGAATGGGCGAAGTTTCCGGCCGCGACCAGGGCCTGCATGGCCGCGTACCCGTAGATCGTCGAACCGGTGGGATCGACGCCCTCGGCCTTGAACGCCTTCACCACGGCCGCGGCGGCGGGCTGCCGGCTCGGGTCGAGGTAGAAGGTCATCAGCACGCCGTTGCTCGCTGCCCCGGCGATCTTGGCGAAGTCCGCCGTGGCGATGGCCGACGTGCCGAACCATTGCGGGCGGTAGCCGCGTTCGGCCGCGATCTTCACCAGGCGGCCCATCTCGGTGGCATCCCCGCCGTAATAGGCGACCTCGATCCCCGCGCCCTTCAGGCGGTCGGCGAGGGCGGCGTCGTCGGCATCGCTCGGCGAGAACGACAGCGACAGCGCCTCGTTGACGCCGATGCGGTTGAGGTTGTCCTTGGTGGCGGCGGCGAGGCTGCGGGCGGCCGGGGTTTGATCCTGGATCAGCGCGATCTTCCGGTCCCGGAACCGCTCGGCCAGCACGGCGGCGGACAGGCGCGCCTGATCGTCGTCGCGCCCGCAGACGCGGAAGATGGTCGGCAGTCCCCGGTCTGTCAGCCGCGCCGCCACCGAGGCCGCAGTGATCATCACGACGCCGTTCTGGGCGTAGATGTCGGAGGCGGTGATCGAGGCGTTCGAACAGACATGGCCGACGACGAGCCGGACATTGGCGCGCACGAAGTGGTTGGCCACCGCCACCGCGGTGTTCGAGTCGCAGGCATCGTCCTGAACGTCGAGGGTGACGGGCTGGCCATCGAGGCCGCCCATGGCGTTGGCATCCCGGGCCGCGGCCTCGACCCCGCGCAGCACCTGCTCGCCGACCGCCACATAGGGACCCGACCGCGGGACCGCCACGCCGATCACCACGTCGGCCGCCGCCGGGGCGGCTGAGACGAGGGCGAGACACAGGCTCAGGGAGATCAGCGCGGGCCGAAGCGGCCCGCGGGCGGGGACGACAGGTCCGATCTTCATCGGGCTTTTCTGGGCATCCTTGCGCGGCAGTCAGAAGGAAGGGCGGGATGCGGCTCTGTAGCCCCGATCCCGTCCAGCACCCAGTGCCCATACGCGAGGACGCGGAGAAACGCGATTTTTTTCCGTCGCCGCCCGAGTCCGACCCGGGGCTACTTGGCGTAGGCGTAGGCGGTCGCCGCGGAGGCGAGCGGCCCGGTGACGCCGTTGAACGCGGTGAGCACCTTCTGGACCTCGGTGAACGGCGCGTTCGACACGTAGATCAGGTCGCGGTTGCGCATGCGGAACGCCTGGGACACGAACAGGCTGTTGGGGTCGCGCATGTCGATCCGGTAGACCACCGGCACCAGCGGCGTGCCGAGCAGCCGCGAGCCTGGGCTGAGGCGGCGGACCACGCTGGCCGGCTCGAACCGGAAGATGAACGTGCCCGCCGGATCGGCGGCGAAGTCCGACAGGCCGCGCGCCTTGGCCAGCGCCTGCGCCAGGGTGATGCCGTCGGCCTGGAACGGCAACTCGGTGCTGTTGCCCAGCGCGCCCACCGCGATGAAGGTCTGCGGATCGCGCACCAGGGTGAGCACGTCGTTGGGCCGCAGGTAGATGTTCTCCTTGGGGTTGGACACCACCGTGGTCAGCGGCACYGTGGCGGTGAGCGGCCCGCGCGAGAGCCGCACGAAGGTCTCGTTGACCGGGGCGCGGTTGCCGCCGGCGGCGGCGATGACGTCGAGGATGCGGTCGCCGTGGCCCGAGAGCGGCAGGCGGGCGCCGGCGGCGCCCTCGCCGGTGACGGTCACCGCCTGGCTGATCGGCCGGGTGACCGAGACCAGCACCTGCGGCTGGATGGCCTTGCCGGCGAGTTCGTTCTCGATGAGCGTCTGGACGTCCTGGGTGCGGCGGCCGGCGACCTTGATGCGGCCGGCATAGGGTACCGAGATGGCGCCGTCGCGCCCGACGGGCTGCTCGGGGATGAGGGCGGATTTGGAGCCGGCGGAGAAGCGGTCGGCCACCAGCGGYCCGGAGAACAGGCCGCCGGAGCCGGCTTCCCAGACGGAGACCGAGACCATGTCGCCGATGCCGATGACCGGCTCGGAGGAGGGGCGGTGGTCGCCGAAGGAGGCGAGCAGGCTGTCCAGGGGCCGGCCGCGCAGGGCCTCGACCACCGAGGGGGTGACGTCGATGATCTCGTAGCGGGCGAGCATGCCGCCATCGGCGGTGGCCACCTCCGCACCGGCCTGGATCGCGCTCGCCGTCGGACCCGCCGCGGGCAGGTACGTGCAGCCCGACATCGCCGTGACGGCGAGCAGGACGTAGGGAAGTTTGCGCATCCAGATGTTGCCCATCGGTATTGCCGAGCCTGTGCCTAGCCCATAGCCGCCCGGGTGTCCGTAGCGGGTGAGCCACACCTCGCCCGCCACGGCCGAGAGCGCCGAGTCATCCTCGTTAAGCACAGCTTTTTCGGGGCGCTCGGGGAAAAAAGGCCGGGCACACGCCAGACGTCGGCAATATCGGGATACAAAAGCGAACTGGAGCGGGGTGTTCTCGCGCGCCACGATCCGGGTGGGGACGGGCGTTCAGTTCGACTGGGTCACGGCGGCGCTGATCGTATCGTAAACGACACTGACCCGCGACGTGTAGAACCGAAGGCTTCCGACGACGGCCAGGAAGATCAGGCCGGCGATCAGGGCATATTCAATGGCCGTGGTTCCGCGCCCGTCCCGGGAAAAGCGCACCGCCGCGGCCCCCAGTCGATCCATCGGACCGGACATCGACCGCGTTCGGACCGCGCGCCTTCCGATACTGCCGCGCCCCGGCTCGTGCATGGTCGAACGCGCCTTCACTTCCAGTCGCCTGCGTGGCCTCACGCACCGCCAGTCACGGTAGCCCCCCGGCGATTGCCGCCGGCTTAATGAAGTGCTCGAAACAGGGCGGTTGCGGCGGTTCCAGCTGGGATATGCACCGGGAAGGTCGCGGCCCGTGGGCACGCGACCGGGCGCGGCTCACGCGTGGCCGGCCTTGTGGCGGAGATCGTCGATTCGCTTCGAGGCCTCGGCCTTGTCGAGATCCGGATCGAACGCCGCCGGCTCCTTGGCTTCCTCGGACAGAGTCTTGAGATAGGACGCCTGCGCCCCGGTCATCGGCTCTCCGCCGGTGGTCCACTGGTCCGGATCCTTGATCTGATTCGACACGTCCTTCGGATCGGTCTTGGGATTGTCCCGAGAGGCCGCGGCCTTCGGGTCGGACTTCGAGGGCGCCTTCGCGGTCGTCTGTGCCATGGCCATTCTGTTCCTGAAATGTTCCAATTCGCTTCGGGGAACGCGCGGTCGACGGTGCGGTTCCTCCGCGGCTGGAGGCCGTCCGGCTGGCGGGGGCGATCTTCCCTTCTTCGCGTCCGCTCCTATTGATGGGGCGTCCGGGGTGCCGGGGAGTCAGGGGTGGTCCAGATGACGTCCCAATCGCAGCCGGCGCCCGATGCCGCCGGCGCCCAGGTCCTCGTGGTCATGGGCGTCTCGGGCTCCGGGAAGAGCACCGTGGCGGCGCTGATCGCCGAGAAGCTCGGCTGGATCTTCGTGGATGGCGACAGCTTCCACACGCCGGAACACGTGGCAAAGATGCAGGCGGGTCACGCCCTCGACGACGCGGATCGCGCGCCGTGGCTGGCCCGGATCGCGGCCTGGATCCGCCAGCGTCTCGCGGCCGGGGAATCAGGCGTCGTCGTCTGCTCGGCCCTGCGCCGGGCCTACCGGAACGTCCTGATCCAGGGCAGCCGGCGGGTGCGCCTCGTCTATCTGGACGGCGACAAGGCCCTGATCGCGCGGCGCCTCGCCGGGCGCCAGGGCCACTTCATGGCGCCGCAGCTCCTCGACAGCCAGTTCGCCGTCCTGGAGGTTCCCGGCCCCGACGAGCATCCGATCGCGGTCGGGATCCTCGAACCGCCCGGGGCGATCGCCGACCGGGTCGTGGCGGAGCTCGCCGCGGAGGCGCGCGGGACAGCGAGAAAGGGTCTGACGCGATGACCACGGAATCCGGCAAGGCCGCGGGGATCGCGCTGGTGATCTCGGACGTCGACGGCACCCTGGTCACCGGCGACAAGCGCCTGACCGCGGCGACGGTGACGGCCGTGCGGCGGCTGCGCGCGGCCGGGATCGGGTTCAGCATCGCGTCGGCGCGGCCGCCGATCGGGCTGCGGAGCCTCGTCGCCGAACTCGATCTCGACCTGCCGATGGGCGCGTTCAACGGCGCGAGCGTGGTCCGGCCGGACCTGTCGGCACTCGAGGAGCGCACCATCCCGGAGGCAGCGGCCCGGTCGGCGCTCGACCGGCTCCTGGCCGAGGGGCTCGACGTCTGGGTCTTCACCGGAGGCGCGTGGTGCCTGCGCGATCCGGCCGGCCCCTACACCGACCTCGAGCGCCGCACGATCGGGACGGAGCCGCGTGTCGTGGCCGATCTCGGGACCCTCATGGGAAGCGCCGCCAAGATCGTCGGCGTCAGCCGCGACCCCGCTCATCTCGCTGCCTGCGAGGCGCGGATCGGCGCAGCCCTGGCGGACCGCGCCACCGTCCACCGCTCGCAGCCCTACTACCTCGACGTGACGCCTCCCCATCTCGACAAGGGCCGGTTCGTCGCATGGATGAGCGCGCATCTCGCCATCCCGCCCGAGCGGATCGCCACCTTCGGCGACGCCGGCAACGATCGTCCGATGTTCGCGCAGAGCGGCTTCTCGGTGGCCATGGGCAATGCCGAGGCGGCCGTGAAGGCGGCCGCGCGCGCCGTCACGGACGGCAATGACGCGGACGGCTTCGCCCGCGGGGTCGAGCGCTTCATCCTGCCCTGAAAGGCGGAGAGCGTCCGCTCGCCCCCCCGAGGATTGCCCCGCCGAGCCCTCCACAGGGCGCAGGCCTGTGGCGTGCGGATCACAGACGCCGCCGACACCCCGGCCGCCCACAGGCTGCCGAACCGGGGCCGCTTTCCGGCCTCATTTGCCCGCGACCTAGCTTGACCAGAGAACAAGCAGCACCGGGTCTCGGAATGCATCGCCTAATCCTGGCCGCCGCCCTCGCGGTCGTGCCCGCCGTCGCCTTCGGGCAGGGCGCGCACGACAACATCGACGCGTTGATCGAGCAGCAGGCCAAGGCGAACGGCGTTCCGGCAAGCTTCGTCCACGCGGTGGTCAAGCGCGAGAGCAACTACAATCCGCGGGCCAAGGGCGGCAGTGCCCTGGGCCTGATGCAGATCAAGCACGCGACCGCGCGCAGCCTAGGCTACACCGGCGATGCCGCGGGCCTGTACGATCCGGCGACGAACCTGCGCTACGGCGTGGCCTACCTCGCAGGCGCCTACCGCACCGCCCAGGGCAATATCTCCCAGGCCTACCAATACTACAATCGCGGCTACTACTACGCGGCCAAGCGCCAGGGCATCTCCACCGAGGTCGCCGCGGTGGTGGCGCCCGTGGCGGCTTCGGCCAGCGCCCTGGCGAGCCTGTTCGGCGGCGGCGCCGCCGACACACGGACCGCAGCCGCTTCGGCCCTGGCCTACGCACCGACCCCGACCGCGGTGGCGGAGACACCGACCGAGTCGGTCGAGGTGCCGCTGCCGCCCCGCCGCCCCGCCGCCCTGGCCGGCGCGACGATTCAGCTCGCCAGCCTGTCCATCGAGCCGGTCGCCGCGACCCCGGCCGCTCTCGCGCCGACGGCTTCGGCGACCGCGGCGCAGGCGGCAGAGGCCCCGGCCGTGGAGGTTCCGCTGCCGCCGCGCCGGCCCGCGGGCCTGGGCAGCGCGGTCGCGGGAACCGGCGCGTCCCCGGCGCAGATCGCGGAACTCCGCCTCTCGCCGCAGGCCACCGCCCCGATGCCCCTCGCCGCCGCACCGGCACCGGGGGCCGAGGCGACGGCCGAAGCGGTCGAGGTGCCGCTGCCACCGCGTCGTCCGTCGCTCCAGATGCTGGCCGCCGCGACGCCGCGGCGCGCGCCGTCCGCAGAGCCCGTGCGCGAGGCCGCGGCCCTGCCGTCCGAGTAGCATCGCCGCCCGCGAGCCCTCCGCTGGACCGGCCGTCTGCCCACACAAGGATCATGCCCAAGGCTTGACCATCGCACCGTTCCGCAACACATAAGCGCCACGCCAGCATAACGACTGGATCGGTACGGGACGGGCCGGCGCCGGCACACTGCGCCCGAACGCGCGTGGCGCACGAAAGCCCTCAGGGCAGGGAACGCCGGCCTTCGCGCGCATCTTCGGGCAGCCTCCTGTCCGGCCGGTACGGCGGGGCGCAATCGATCTCGAAGCGGCAGGCATGCAGGGCACGGACCCTGCTTTCGAGCTGGCAGGAAAGCGGACGACGCCATGACCGGCGTGGCTGAACAGGAATCTCTCTTTCTCACGGACCTCGGGCGCCGCGTCAGACACGCGCGCACCGTGCGCGGGCTGTCGCGCAAGGTCCTGTCGCAGACCTCGGGCTTGTCCGAGCGCTACATCGCGCAGCTGGAGGGTGGCCAGGGCAACGTCTCGATCATCCTGCTGCGGCGGGTGGCCAACGCCATGGGCGTGCGGCTGGACGACCTGATCACCGGCAACGACGCGCTGCCCGACTGGCCGGTGGTGCGCGACCTCCTGGCCCAGGCGAATCCGGACCAGATCCTCGCTGCCAAGGAGGCCCTGTCCGGCGGCAGCCGCCCCGAATCGAGCAACCGGCCGCGGGTGGCGCTGACCGGCCTGCGCGGCGCCGGCAAATCGACCCTGGGCAAGCTCGCGGCCGAGCGCCTGGGATGGACCTTCGTGGAGCTCAACGCCGAGATCGAGCGCGAGAACGCCCTCTCGGTCCAGGAGATCTTCGCGATCTACGGCCAGGAAGGCTATCGCCGGCTGGAGCAGGCGGCCCTGCGCCGCCTCACCGAGCATCCCGGGCCGCTCATCCTGGCGACGAGCGGCGGAATCGTCGCAGAGCCGCTGACCTACGACCTGCTGCTGCAGGCTTTCTACACGATCTGGCTGCGCGCCCGGCCGGAGGAGCACATGAGCCGCGTCCGCGAGCAGGGTCACTTGGCCACGACGGGCGACCATGCCTCGGCGATGCAGGAGTTGCGTGCCGTGCTGGCGAGCCGCGAGCCGCTCTATGCCCGAGCCCCCGCGACCGTGGACACGTCCAACATTCCTGTCCAGACGATGCTGGACCGGCTGACGGCGACGATCGAGGCGCGGTTCGGCCAGACCGTGCCGGCGGCGGGCTGAGCGAACCCGCTTCCCTGCGCTGACAGCCATGCGGGCAACGCCGCCGCCGCGCCGCGTCACCCCTTGATCGCCGCGATGCAGCGCACCACGCTAGGACCGGACCGGCGGCCCGACGATGGCCCGAAGGCAGGTCGGCCCGATACCGCCCGCGGCGGAGCGTCCACCCCGGTCGGGCAGGCGACGGGTCGGCACCGGCCGCCGCCACGCCCGACAGCGAGTTCGGAGTCTCGGACATGAGCGCCAGCCCCGCCTTCCATCGCGAGTCGCATGATCTCGCGGTCCTGGACCCGCTCTGGTCGCGGCTACGCGCCGAGGCGGAGGAGGTGCTGCGCACTGAGCCGCAGCTCGCCTCCTTCATCGTCGCGACGATCCTGAACCACACCACGCTGGAAGGCGCGGTGTCCCACCGGGTCGCGGCCCGGCTCGGGCACCCGTCGCTGCCGGCCGAACTCGTCGCCCATGCGTTCCACGAGGCAATCACCGAGGACCCGGCCATCGGACAGGCGCTCCGCGCCGACATCGGCGCAGTGATCGACCGCGATCCGGCGACCCTCAGGGCCATCGAACCCGTCCTGTACTTCAAGGGCTTCCACGCGCTCCAGGCCTACCGCCTCGCCCACCATGTCTGGGAGCGTGGCCGGCGCGACCTCGCCCTCTACCTCCAGAGCCGCATCTCGGAAGTGTTCCAGTGCGATATCCACCCGGCGGCGCGGATCGGGCGGGGCGTCTTCCTCGATCACGCCACCGGCCTCGTGGTCGGATCGACGGCCGTCGTCGAGGACGACGTCTCGATCCTCCACGCGGTGACCCTGGGTGGCACCGGCAAGCAGCGCGGCGACCGCCATCCCAAGATCCGCCGCGGCGTCATGATCGGAGCCGGCGCCAAGATCCTGGGCAACATCGAGGTGGGAGCCTGCGCCCGGGTGGCGGCGGGCTCGGTGGTGCTGCGCCCGGTCCCGCCCAACACGACGGTGGTCGGCGTCCCCGCCCGGGTGGTCGGCACCGCCGGCTGCGACGATCCGGCCCGGGCGATGGACCAGCTCGTCGCCCTCGACCAGTTCATCCACCTCGGCGACGGTATCTGAACCGCTTCGCCGCCGTGCTTGCCGCTCCGCCCGAGGCGTGGCAAGCCCTCGGCCATCCGCGGCGTCAGCGCCGCCAGGGGAGATCCAACAGCGTGACCAAAGCCGAGACCGCGAAGCTTCAGGATTACCTGCGCCGCAAGTTCGCGAACAACAATATCCGCCTGATGGCGATGAAGACCGGCGACTCCGCCGAGGTCTACATCGGCGAGGAGTCGATCGGTGTGATCGCCGACGACAAGGAAGACGGCGACGATTCCTTCGTTTTCCGGATGGCGATCCTCGACATCGATCTCGAAGAAGAAGCCTGAGGCACCCCAGCGGGACCGGCGGTTCCGGGTCGGGATCCGCCGCCCCGCACCTGTGCACGGATTAACGCTAACGCGGACTGGTGCTTAACAAGCGGTAAACGGCATGAGTAGACTGCGCGCAACCTGTATCAGGAGCGCGAATAATGGTTCTCACGCCAGCCACCCTCGAGTCGATCCGGACGCTGTGCATCGGGCTGGCGCTGTCGGGGCTCATCGCCAGCGCGTTCGAGCTGTTCGCGGCGCGCCGGGCAAGTTTCAGCCTGCTGGAGCGCGGCGGGCTGCCGGCGGTGGCGGCCCTTCCGATGCTGGCTTTCTCGGCGCCGTTCATCATCCTGCGCAACACGGTGCGCGGCCGGCGGATCGAGGGCCGGCCGATGCCGTTCGTCATGCTGGCGACCGTCATCGCCTGCGGGTGGGGCCTGCTCGCGGGCCGCGTCGCCCTCGACCTCGCGGCGATGCTGGTCGGCGCCTGACGGCACCTCAGGGCTCGGCGGTGGCGACCTGCGCGGCCCCGTCCCGGCCTTCGAGGGACACCCAGGCCTGGGTGTCCTGTCCGGCCCGCTTGATGAAGGTGTAGCCGGTCCGCCGCCAGGAGCGGATCGCGTCGGTCTTGTTGTCGAGGATGAAGTCGCCTCGATCCGTGCGGACGGTCAGCACCGCGTGGCCCTCGTTGGTCTCGTCGATCACCACGGTCATCAGCAGGGCACGCCGGGGAAGCCCGCGCTCCGCCAGCATCCGCCGCTTGAGGAGCTGATAGTCCTCGCAGTCCCCGAACCCGTCGTCGGGGAAGTCCCAGCGGTCCACGACGCCCCAATGCGCCTGATCGGTGATCGGCCGGATCCGCGCGTTCACCCGCCGATTGACGCTCTGCAGCGTCCGCCACATTGCCACGGTGAGCGGGATCGCCGCCGGCTCAGCGGTGTCGACGGCGCATTCCTGAGGTGTGCGGGCGCAGAAATCCGTCCAGCCGGCGATGGCATGGACTGCTCCGGTCGGTGCGGCGGCTGTCACCGGGTCGGGAAGCACCAGCCGGGCATGGGCATGGGTGGTGGCGCCGCCCATCGTCAGGATGGTCCCCACCAGGGCGAAACTCGCCGCTTGGCGCATTCGGCGCACCGCACCGGTCCAATCCCACCATTGAAGGGGGCCGAACACCTGACACGTGAACCCGCCATCCGCGTGCCGCATGGTCCAAGCCCCCGCCGCCCGATGATGACGGAAGGGTGACACGACCTCATGCAGCGCACAATGGGCAAAGGCGGGGTCAACAACGCGCCAGCCAGCCTACCGGTTCCGATTTAAGACTGTGTTGCATCCGCGGAGCTGCGACGCGGTTCATGCGTCGGGCGAATGGCCGCCTTGCGCGGTCACCGAAAGCCTTGATTCGCGTCAGCTTTGCCGGCTTGTCACAGGGACTCGCAGGCGGGATTCGCAGCGGGCGCGATCGTAATGCAGGAAGCCGGCCAGTCCGCAGCGTGATTGGGCCGCCCCTTGAAAGGACCCGTGATGCAGCCCGCCATCCAACAGGTGATCAGAGCGCTCGCCGAGGATGGCCGAGCCGGTGCGATCAACATCGCCGAGCACGCGGTGAATTCCTACCTCGCCGACGCACCGAGCGAGGGTGACCGGGCGCTGTCGCGGGACATCCTGGTGCGGGATCTCGCGAGCCTTCGGGGCGTCGCCCCGCATCTCGCGGCGTTCATCGGTCGGGTGGAAACCTACGTGTCGGGTCTCGCCCTGCCGTCTCTGAGCCGGGCGGCCTGAGCCACGCTCAGCGATTGGCGGTTGTGACCGGGGAGGTGACGCCGCCGAGGGAGACCCA